>NZ_JBSFPI010000014.1:0-222830 GCF_053588115.1 Nocardia sp. NPDC003482 | reverse complement strand
CACACTATTGAGTTCTCAAAGAACACACGCACACACAATCTCCCAGGCTCTTCACCCGCTCGATCGTGAGGCAACTTTTCCAGCTTAGCTCAGCCGAGAACGCGGATCCAAATCCGTGATCTTGGTGGAGCCAGTGTGATCGTCAGGCGCTCCCCGTCCAACCTCGTGTCCCGGTCCTCTCGGCTCCGGGTCGGTGTCCGTGTCGCTCTGACCCGGAATAAGTTACGTGCCACCAGATTCGATGTCAAATCGCCTGGTCAGACAGGGTTTTGTCAAGAGACGCGCGTGACGTCCGCGCCGAGCGAACGGAGGTTCTCGACGAAGTCGGGATAGCCCCGGTCGATGTGGAAGACGTCGTGCACCTCGGTCACTCCGTCGGCGACCAGTCCGGCGAGCACGAGTCCGGCCCCGGCGCGAATATCCGAGGACCACACCGGCGCGCTCGACAACCGCGGGATGCCGCGGACCACCGCGTGGTGACCGTCGGTCCGGGCGTCGGCGCCGAGGCGAATCATCTCCTCCACGAAGCGGAATCGCGCCTCGAAGATGTTCTCGGTGATCATCGACGTGCCGTCGGCGATGGCCGCGAGCCCGATCGCCATCGGCTGGAGGTCGGTCGGGAAGCCGGGGAACGGCAGTGTCGAGAAGTTCACCGCGCGCGGCCGCTCGGCCTGCACCACGCGAAAACCGTCCGGTTCGAACGAGATTCGCGCACCGGACGAACGCAACTTGTCCAGCACGAGGGACAGATGCTTGGGATTCACCCCGGTCACCCGGACGTCGCCCTGGGTCATGGCCGCGGCGATGCCCCAGGTGGCCGCGACGATCCGGTCGCCGATCACCCGATGCGTCGTGGGTTGCAGCTTCTGCACGCCCTCGATGGTGAGCACCGAGGTCCCGGCTCCGCTGATCCGCGCGCCCATCCGGGTGAGCATCGTGCACAGGTCCACGATCTCCGGTTCGCGCGCGGCGTTGTCGATGACCGTCTCCCCCTCGGCGAGCACCGCCGCCATCAGGATGTTCTCGGTCGCGCCGACCGACGGGAAGTCGAGCCGGATGCGCGCGCCCTGCAGCTCGTCGGCGCGGGCGACCAGGCAACCGTGCTCGATTTCGCTGGTCGCGCCGAGCAATCGGAGCCCGGCCTGATGCATGTCCAGCGGGCGCGAGCCGATCGCGTCGCCGCCGGGCAGCGCCACCACCGCGCGTTTGCACCGGGCCATCAGCGGTCCGAGCACGCAGACCGAGGCGCGGAACTGGGTGACCGCGGGGAAGTCCGCGTGGTACTTGGGTTCGGTCGGCGTGGCGATGGTGACCACCGCGCCGTCGACCACCACATCGCAGCCGAGCCCGCGCAGCACCTCGGCCATCAGCGGCACGTCGAGGATGTCGGGGCAGTTGCTGATGGTCGTCGTGCCCTCCGCCAGCAGGGCGGCGGCCATCAATTTGAGGACGCTGTTCTTGGCGCCACCGACCGGGACCTCGCCGACGAGCCGACTGCCACCGGTCACCAGAAACCGTTCACTCACGGGGGTCAGCCTAATGGTCGGTGCGGTCGGTCGCGGCGTCTCCATCATCGGAACCTCCGGGGCGCCACAGCACATCCCCGTCCGGATTCGCCACCCGACCGAGGATGAACAGCAGATCGGAGAGGCGATTCAGATATTTCGCGGGCAGCGCGTTCGTGTCGTCCGGGTGTGCCGCGACGGCGGCCCACGCCGAACGTTCGGCGCGCCGGGCGACCGTGCGCGCGGTGTGCAGCAGCGCGGCCAGCGGGGTGCCGCCGGGCAGGATGAACGAATTCAGCGGCGCCAGTGCGGAATTGAACTCGTCGCACCACGCCTCGAGCCGGTCGATGTAGGGCTGGGTGATGCGCAGCGGCGGATATTGCGGCTCGGCGACCACCGGCGTGGACAGGTCGGCGCCCGCGTCGAAGAGGTCGTTCTGAATCCGGCGCAGCACGTCGAGGATGCGCGGTTCGGGGTGCCCGAGGGCGATGGCGACGCCGATCGCGGCATTGGTTTCGTCGCAGTCGGCGTAGGCGATCAGCCGCGGGTCGGTCTTGGACACCCGGGAGAAATCGCTCAGTCCGGTGGTGCCGTCGTCACCCGTCCGGGTGTAGATCCGCGTCAGATGCACACTCATGTAGACAGTATGTCCGCCTCACAGTGTCGGGCGGCGGCGGATTCGATCGGACGGCCGCGATTCGACCCAGGACAGGAAGGCGGTGAGCGCAGCGCGGTCGAGTGCCAGTTCGTAGCTGCCGTCGCCGTCGGAGACCGCGATGACCGCGATCTCGTCGGTCATGATGTCGTATTCGTCACCGACGGGGCCGCGCCGATCCACGACCTCGATCCCCTTGCGGTGGATCGTCGAATCCGCGCCGAGTTTGAGGCTGGTCAGCTTGAAGAAGACCATCCGGTCCTCGTCGTAGCGGATCAAACCGTGCCGCCAACCCTGCCCACCTTTGGCGGGTAACACCCGCAGGATCGCTGCCGTCCCACCCCGCCGCAACATCACGAACCGGTAGATGGAGGCCAACGCCAGGCCGACGAGCAGCAGCACCAGAATGATCAGAAGCACCATCCCGGTCCGCAATCCAGGTCCGTCCCTTCGCTTTTGCCCCTGTGTCGTCGCGAGTGCCGTGCCATCCCGAACAAGGCCACCGTTGTGGCGAGTCTACAAACCACCCCTACCTCGGGGACGGGCGGCACGCCCCGACCCCGGTCGAGCCTATCCGCCGACCAGGGTCGCGGGCGGGTTCTCCGGCGAAAGTTGCCCTGGCGCAGGCACTTTCAGTCAGCCGATGGTGAACGGCGCACCCCAGACTGTGACCATGCTCTCGGTGTTGTCGGTCGCCACATCGGCGGTGACGAACGAGCGGGCCTGGGCGTAACCGCCGCAGCCGTCGACGGCGAAGGTCTCGTCGGTCCACATGACGCTGGCGTGCGGCCCGTGGATCTCGTTGTACTGCTTGTGGGATTCGTTGCCGTAGTCGTCGGGCTTCTCCAGGTCGAGCAGGTACCGGACGACGGCCTGCCCCGGGCCGATGACCAGGGTCTCGGTGTCGCCGAGCGTATTGGCGAAGACCGGTGGGACCCCGGCGGCGAACGTCTCGCTGCCGTTCTCCGTCCCCGCCGAGGTGAGGCCCTCGATCGCCACCTGGCAGCCGACCACGTACCCCGGATAGATCTTGATCCGGGCCGAACCCGCCTTCGGCCCGGCCACATCGACCACCCCGCGACCGGAGGTCCACACGTTGCGATGCACCGGGGTGTCGCCCATGGACGGATTGATATTGGCCGATTCCCCGTCGATCGACACCGTCACCTCGGTGCCGTCGCCGAGGGTGCGATTGATGGTCCCGCCCGGCAGCGGAATGAAGGTGTCGGCGTGGGCGCTGCCCGGCGCCCCCAACGCGACACCGGCCAGCACCGCGGCCGCGCCGAACACCTTGCTCCTGCGCAACATTCGATCTCCTTCGCGTCGGGACCGCGTCAGCCGAGGCTGAACGGCTGGCCGTAGAGAGTGACCTTGGCGTAGTCGGCTCCGATGATCTCGACCACCGAGAACTGGCGGGCCTGGGCGTATCCGCCGCAGCCCTGGATCTCCATCGGGAAGTCCTGGTAATTCATGTGGTACTGACCCGAATCGGTCATATCGATGTTGTTGATCTGCACCCACTTCACCTCCCCCGGGGCGAGCGGAAAGGAAATACCACCGGCGATCGCGGGGCCGGAGGTGGACACGGCCAACCCGGCCGAACTCGACAATTGACCCAGCGAAACCTGGCAGCCGACAACATATCCGACCGTCAGCCCCGAGGCCCCGTGCGTCGACGAATCATTGGTGCCCGGATTGTTCTGTGCGCCGTTGTTCGGCCCGACCACACCCGGCGGCGTTTCGACGTCCGCGGTGACGTTCCCCGACACCCACGCCGTGCGTCCGGCCCCGTTGGCGGCCAGCGACGGCGAAATGAGAACGCGCTCACCGGTACTGGTGATCGAAATGCCCGGCCGCTCGATATGCCCGTCGGGCAGCGGGACGAAGGTGTCCGCGCGCGCCGCTCCGGGTGACCACAATCCGATCGCCGAAATGGCCGCGGCCGCACCGACGAGCACGCGCATGCCGAGGCCGACGCCCTTTGGTTTATTCATTCACCCCTCGCTCGTTTGTCGCGAGGCCGCGCACGTCGAGACCCGGGCAGCCACGCTGCGTCAACTCGATGGAGAACGATGGAAACCGAGGGAAATCCTCGTGGACGCAATTACAGCATTACCGCGTGAAATTCCGGCGCCGAAACGCCGTGTGGCGGCCCCGGAGAGTTCCGGGACCGCCACACGCGTGAATCGAATTGTCGCCCTTGGGCGATCAGGCGTCGGCCGCCTCCACGGCACGCACCCGAGCGCGCGCCGCGTTCTGCGCCTCCTCGGAGGCGTTCGGATCGGACAGCACCGACCGCGCGGACTCGACGTCGATATCGGCGGCGAATTCCGCGGTCTCCGCGAGGATCCGGACGGTCTTGGCGGTGACGGAGAAGAATCCGCCGTGCACCGCGGCGACGATGCGCTCGCCGTCGGTGCCGACGATCGTCACCGCGCTGTCCTCGGCCAGCTGGCCGAGCACCGGCTCGTGGCCGGGCAGGATACCGATCTGACCCTCGGTGGTCTGGGCGCTGACGAAAGTCGCCTCGCCCGACCACATCCGGCGTTCGATGGAAACCAGATCGACTGACATTTCCGCCATGGTCGACTACTTCCCGGCGATCTTCTTCGCGGCCTTCTCGACGTCGTCGAGACCACCGCAGGAGTTGAACGCCTGCTCGGGGAAGTGGTCGAACTCGCCCTTGCAGACCCGGTCGAAGTCGTCGATGGTCTGCTCCAGCGGCACGACCGAACCCACCTGACCGGTGAACTTCTCGGCCACGATGAAGTTCTGGCCCAGGAACTTCTCCAGGCGACGGGCGCGGCCGACGAGGACCTTGTCCTCCTCGGAGAGCTCGTCCATGCCGAGGATGGCGATGATGTCCTGAAGTTCCTTGTACTTCTGGAGGATTCGCTTCACCTCGTTGGCCACCGCGAAGTGCCGGTCGCCCACGATCGACGCCTCCAGGATGCGGGAGGTCGAGGTCAGCGGGTCGACGGCGGGGTAGATGCCCTTCTGCGAGATCGGGCGGGAGAGCTCGGTGGTCGCGTCCAGGTGGGCGAAGGTGGTCGCCGGGGCCGGGTCGGTGTAGTCGTCGGCGGGCACGTAGATCGCCTGCATCGAGGTGATCGAGCGGCCGCGGGTCGAGGTGATCCGCTCCTGCAGCTGGCCCATCTCGTCGGCCAGGGTCGGCTGGTAACCGACGGCCGAGGGCATGCGGCCCAGCAGGGTCGAGACCTCGGAACCGGCCTGGGTGAACCGGAAGATGTTGTCGATGAACAGCAGCACGTCCTGGCCCTGCACATCGCGGAAGTACTCCGCCATGGTCAGCGCCGACAGGGCGACGCGCATACGCGTCCCCGGCGGCTCGTCCATCTGGCCGAAGACGAGCGCGGTGTCCGGCAGCACGCCCATCTCTTCCATTTCCAGGTGCAGGTCGGTGCCCTCACGGGTGCGCTCACCGACGCCCGCGAACACCGAGGTGCCCGAGAACTCCCGCGCGATACGGGTGATCATCTCCTGGATGAGCACGGTCTTGCCGACGCCCGCGCCGCCGAACAGGCCGATCTTGCCGCCCTTCACGTAGGGGGTCAGCAGGTCGATGACCTTGATGCCGGTCTCGAGGATCTCGGTCTTGCCCTCGAGCTGGTCGAAGGCGGGGGGCTCGCGGTGGATGCCCCACTGCTCGCCGTCGCGGCCGGTGCCCGGCGCGTCGAGACAGTCGCCGAGGGCGTTGAAGACGTGGCCCTTGACGACGTCACCGACGGGCACCGAGATCGGCTTGCCGGTGTCGGCGACGTCGACGCCGCGGACCAGGCCGTCGGTCGGCTGCATCGAGATGCAGCGAACGATGTTGTCGCCCAGGTGCTGTGCGACCTCGAGGGTCAGCGTCTTGGCGACCGAGGGCAGGGTGACCTCGGCGTGCAGGGCGTTGTACAGCTCGGGGATGGCGCCGCGGGGGAATTCGACGTCCACGACGGGGCCGATGACCCGGGCGACGCGGCCTGTGCCAGCGCCCGCCCGGCTGGTGTTCTCAGCGGTAACTGCTGCGGTCATTTGTTCTCTTCCTGGGGCTAGGGCTTAGTCGCTCGGAGTCGCTGCCAGCGCGTTCGCGCCGCCGACGATTTCGCTGATTTCCTGCGTGATGTTCGCCTGCCGGATCGAGTTCGCTTGGCGCGTAAGGCCGTTCACCAGTTCGGTGGCGTTGTCGGTGGCGGCCTTCATCGCGGTGCGGCGCGCGGCCGACTCCGAGGCCGCGGCCTCGAGCAGCGACGCGTAGATCCGGGTGTTCACGTACTTCGGCAGCAGTCGGCCGAGCAGCGTGTCGGCGTCGGGCTCGAACTCGTACAGCGGATGGATGTCCGCGGTCGGCGAGTCGGTGACGAAGTCCTCGCCGAGGTCGTAGTTCTCCTCGACGTAGCTCACCTGGATCGGCGCGAGCCGGCGGACCTCCGGCACCTGCGAGAGCATCGACACGAAGCGCGTGTAGACGATGTGGATCTCGTCGACGCCCTCGATCGTGCCCTCGCCGTTGGGCGCGGGCACCTCCTTGCCCGAACCCGCCATGAACGCCTCGACCAGGTTCTCGCACGCCGCCGACGCGTCGGTGTAGTGCGGCTGCTGGGAGAACCCGACCCACGAGCCGACCACCCGGCGGTTGCGGAACGTGTAGTAGGTCAGGCCCTTCGCGCCCATCACGTACAGCACCGGCTCCTTGCCCTCGGAGCGCAGCGTCGTCATGAGTTCCTCGGCGCGCCTGAGCACGTTCGAGTTGTAGCCGCCGGCCATGCCGCGGTCGCTGGTGATGACCAGGATCGCGGCGCGGCTGGGGTTCTCCCGCTCGGTGAGCAGGGGGTGGGTGAGGTTGGACGAGGCGCTCGCGAGTTCGCTCAGCACCTTCGTGATCTCCTCCGCGTACGGCTTCGCGGCGGCGACCCGGGCCTGCGCCTTGCTGATTCGCGAGGTCGCGATCAGCTCCTGGGCCTTGGTGATCTTCTTGATCGAACCCACGCTACGAATGCGGGAGCGCAATTCACGCAAGCTTGGCATTGGTCACACTCCCTTCGTTGCTCGATAGCACAGTCGCATTGGCTCGCCGCGTTACTTCTCGACGTGCTTGCGGGTGACCGACAGCGACTCGACCTCTTCGTGGTCGAGCTGATCGGCCTCGGCCTCGTTCACCACGCGACTGCCGTCGGAGGCCAGGAAGCCCTTCTTGAAGTTCTCGGTCTCGGCCTTGATCTGCTCGGCGGCCTCGCCCTCGAGCACCTTGCCGCCCTCGATCGACTTGAACGCGTCGGCGGCGGAGCGGTGCAGGTTCTCCAGCAGCTCGCTGTTGAACCGGCGGATGTCGCCGACCGGCACCGAGTCGTAGAAACCGGCGTCGACCAGGTACAGCGAGACGATCTGGTCCTCGACCGAGACCGGGGAGTACTGATCCTGCTTGAGCAGCTCGACCCAGCGGGCGCCGCGCTCGAGCTGGGCCAGCGAGGCCGCGTCCAGGTCGGAGGCGAAGGCGGAGAACGCCTCCAGCTCACGGAACTGGGCCAGCTCCAGGCGCAGCGAGCCGGAGACCTTCTTCATGCCCTTGGTCTGCGCGGCGCCACCGACGCGGGAGACCGAGGTGCCGACGTTGATCGCCGGGCGGACGCCCTTGTTGAACAGGTCGGACTCGAGGAAGACCTGGCCGTCGGTGATGGAGATGACGTTGGTCGGGATGAACGCCGAGATGTCACCGGCCTTGGTCTCGATGATCGGCAGCCCGGTCATCGAGCCCGCGCCCATGTCGTCGGACAGCTTCGCGCACCTCTCCAGCAGGCGGGAGTGCAGGTAGAAGACGTCACCGGGGTACGCCTCGCGGCCCGGCGGGCGACGCAGCAGCAGCGAGATCGCGCGGTACGCCTCGGCCTGCTTGGACAGGTCGTCGAACACGATCAGGACGTGCTTGCCCTGGTACATCCAGTGCTGACCCAGCGCCGAACCCGTATAGGGGGCAAGCCATTTGAAGCCCGCGGAGTCCGAGGCGGGGGCGGCGACGATGGTGGTGTATTCCATCGCGCCGTGCGACTCGAGGGCCGTCTTCACGCCCGCGATGGTCGAGCCCTTCTGGCCGATCGCGACGTAGATGCAGCGGACCTGCTTGGTCGGGTCGCCGGTCTCCCAGTTGGCCTTCTGGTTGATGATGGCGTCGATGCAGACCGCGGTCTTGCCGGTCTTGCGGTCGCCGATGATCAGCTGACGCTGACCGCGGCCGATCGCGGTCAGGGCGTCGATGGCGGTGATGCCGGTGGCCATCGGCTCACCGACCGGCTGGCGCTGCAGCACGGTCGCGGCCTGGAGTTCGAGGACGCGACGCTCGTCGGCCTCGATCTCGCCCAGGCCGTCGATCGGCGCGCCCAGCGGGTCGATGACGCGGCCCAGGAACTTGTCGCCGACCGGGACGGAGAGCACGTCACCGGTCCGGCGGACCTCCTGGCCCTCCTCGATGTTCTCGAACTCACCCAGGATGACCGCGCCGATCGAGGTGTCGTCGAGGTTCAGCGCGACGCCGAGCACGCCGCCCGGGAACTCCAGCAGCTCGTTCGTCATCGCCGACGGCAGGCCACTGACATGGGCGATGCCGTCGCCGGTGTCGGTGACGATGCCGACCTCCTCGATGGAGGTCTCGGGGGTGTAGCTCTGGGTGTAGCTCTCGATAGCGCTACGGATCTCATCGGGGGAGATCGTCAGCTCCGCCATGGTTCTTCCTGCTCTCGCTGTGGTCTGAAGGAATGTCGGGGAATGTGCGGCTAGGTCAGCGACTGCCGCAGCCGCTGCAACCGGCCGATCGCGCTGCCGTCGATCACGTCGTCGCCGACGCGCACGACGACACCGGCCAGCAGGGTCGGATCGACCTGCACGTGCACGGTGACCGGCTTGTCGTAGATCCGCTGCAGCGAGGCCGCCAGGTGTTCGCGCTGCTGTGGGGTCAGTTCGACCGCCGCGCGCACGTGCGCGACGATCTGCTTGCGCAAGGACGCCGCCAGATCGGACAGCCGATCGAAGACGGGACCGACGTCGCCGACCGACCGGCCCACGGCGTGCTGGGCCAGCTGCAGGGTGATGTCCTCGACCTTGCCGCTGAGCAGCCGTTCCAGCAGCTCGCGCTTGGCCTGCGCCGACGTGTTGCGGGCGGCGAGGGCCTGTTCGAGGTCCGGATTGTCCTCGACGATCCGGCCGAGCCGGAACAGCTCGTCCTCGACGGCGTCGATCCGGCCGCGGTCGGTCGCGGCCCGCAGCAACGACTCCTGCCCGAGCAATTCCAGCGTGTCGACCAGGTCCCGGGTGCGGGACCAGTTCTGGGCGACGGCGGTGGTCAGCACGGCCAGGGTGGCCGCGCTGATCTTGCCGCCGAAGACGCGTTCGGCCAGTTCGGCGCGTGCCGAACTCGATACCGACTTATCCGCGAGCGCTACACGCAGCGAACGCTGGTCGTCGAGTACGGCGACAACGGCGAACAATTCGGAGCCCGTCGTGGCGGCGACGGAGTCGCTCCCGGTGAGAGCGGCCGACAGAGCTTCCCGAGCCCGGGAGCTCGCCTCACGGCTCGCTGCGTACATGCTTCCCACTTTCGTGTCGTTACCTTCCGACCCCGATGCCGGCCTTGTCGTCCAATTCTGCAAGGAATCGGTCGATCGAGGTGGCCTGCTTGGCCTGATCCGACACCGACTGTCCGATGATCTTCTCGGCCAGATCGACCGCGGTGCGGCCGAGTTCACCACGCAACTCTGTCACGATCTGCTGCCGTTGCGCTTCGAGTTGGGCATGTCCGGAAGCCACGATGCGGTCGGCCTCGGCCTGGGCCTCGGAGCGCAGCTGCGCCAGGATCTGCTGGCCCTGGTTGCGCGCCTCCTCACGGATGCGCGCGGCCTCGAGGCGGGCCTCGGCCAGCTGCTGCTGGTACTGCTCGAGCGTCGCCTGCGCCTCGGCCTGCGCGGCCTCGGCCTTGGCGAGACCGCCCTCGATCTTGTCGGAGCGCTCGTCGAGCACCTTCTGCAGGCGCGGGATCACGTACTTGTAGAACACGAACGCGATGATCGCGACGCAGACCAGCGACCAAATGATGTCGTAGTTGGCCGGGAGAAGAGGGTTGTGCTCTTCCTCGGCCGCGAGCAAAAAGGTCCCGTTCATGGCAATCAGAAAATGAAGCCGGCGACGAGGCCGATCAGGGCCAGCGCCTCGGTGAACGCGATGCCCAGGAACATGTTGGTCCGGATCGTGCCCTGCAGCTCGGGCTGGCGAGCGATGCCCTCGATCGCCTTACCGACCACGATGCCCACGCCGATGCCGGGGCCGATGGCCGCCAGACCGTAACCGATGGCGCCGTAGCCCTTCACCTTGTCGGAGGTCTGGGCGAGTTCGGCGGCCACGTAGGAGAGGCTCATGAGATTTTCTTTCCCTTTCTGTTGCCCACACCCCCGGCGGCGTGTGGGTCAGTCTTTGTGCGGTTGTGCGGTCAGTGCGAGTCGGCGTGCTGGGCCAGGCCGATGTACACGGCGGTCAGCAGCGCGAAGACGTAGGCCTGCAGGAAGATCACCAGCATCTCGAACAGCGTGAAGGCGAGTCCGCCCGCGAGCGAGAACGGCGACAGGCCCTTCATCCACGCGGCGCCGTCGAACAGGAAGAACTGCGTGGCGGTGAAGAACAGCACCAGCATGATGTGCCCGGCGAGCATGTTGGCCATGAGTCGCACGGTCAGCGTGAACGGGCGCAGGATGAAGGTCGAGATGAACTCGATCGGGATCAGCAGCACGTGCATCGCGGGCGGCACGTTGGGCACCACGATCGACGAGCGCATGTACTTCCAGAAGCCGTACTTCTTGATGCCGATGTAGTTGAACGCGAGGTAGGCGATCACCGCGAGCACCAGCGGCATACCGATTCGCGCGTTCGAGGAGATGTTCAGGAACGGGATGATGCTCGAAAAGTTCAGGAACAGGACCGTGAAGAAGATGGTGGCGATCAGCGGGAAATACTTCCTGCCGGTTTCCTTGCCGAGCACCTCGTCACAGATCTGCTCGCGCACGAACACCAAACCGTATTCGGCGACATTCTGCAGGCCGCGCGGTACGAGTCGGGGCCGCCGGAACGCCAGCAACATCACGCCGATCAGCACGAACGTCATCACGATGCGGATCAGCATCAGACGGTCGATTGCGAAAGGAGTACCCGCGAACAGCAACGCGTCCGGGAAGAAGTCATCTAGCGAAGGCGGTGTGAACTCGCCTGCCAAAGTGGTGACGCTCAGCGTTCTCTCCCGTGTTCGGGCCGCGGGTATGGGTCAACCCGCGGTTCGATCGGACATTGACGATCTGGTGGTCGACTCAGGTCGGCTCGAAGTTCGTCAGCAGCTGTGCGGGGAATCACCCGCTCGTGGCGTCTGTACGTCGGCGACATCGTCGACGGTGCAGAGCCGAACCCCGCAGGGCCGGCACGGCTGTAAGCATAGCCGCTCCCATGAGGAAGTAGTGACCGCCCTATGGACCGGATGCTTACGGTAAAGAGTTTACCAAGGTATCTACGACAACGTGTAGGGGGTCTCGTCACGCCTTGGAATGATCTTGATTCGCCGCCCGCTCGTCCGGCGTCGCGACAATCGGAACCCGTTGCCGCAACAGCCCGTAGGTCTCCGCGCCGAGCACGATCAGCAGCGCGCCCACGACGGTCAGGAACAGGGTCATGCGGTCGTAGAAATCGAAGCGCTGGAGAATCGCGACGACGATCATCACGACGAGCAGTTTCCCGACCCAGGAGGCGAGCATCACCATGCCCTGGATCCCGGAATCCAATTTCGCGCTGAACAGCACCAGCGCCGCGGTCGTGAGAATGAAGAATCCCCCGATGGCCGATCCGATCAGCGCGCCCCACAACCCGGGCAGTCCCGCGAGGATCGAGCCGAGCACCGCCGAGACGATCACCAGCGCGACCAACCCCACGATGCCGGAGCGCAGGGCCGCGCGCAGCGGGGCGTCGGGATGATGCTCGGGTGCGGTGCTCACGCCGGCCAACTCTACCCGTCGCCCGCGACGCCCCCGCGCGGCGTCCGGCGGCGCAGCCCGACCGCCTCCCGCAACGACGGCACGGCCGTCACCACCAGCGCGAACACCAGTCCGGCCGCGAACAGCAACACCACCAGCCGCCGATCCATGAGCGAGGTCCCCACGGCACCGAAGGCCAGCACCCCGACCCACAGATAGATCAGCAACACCACCCGCCGCTGCGAATGACCGATCTGCAACAGCCGGTGATGCAGATGCATCTTGTCCGGCGTGGAGAAGCTCACGCCCGCCCGCGCCCGCCGCACGATGGCCATCACCAGATCGAGCACCGGGATGAACATCACCGCGCCCACGAGCAGCAGCGGCGACAGCAGACCCACGATGTCGCGCGGCCCGTACCCGGTGAGCGGGATGCGCCCCGACGCGCCCGTGGACACCGCGGCGAGCATGAGCCCGATCAGCATCGAGCCGGAATCGCCCATGAACAGCCGGGCCGGGGAGAAATTGTGTGGCAGAAATCCCAGGCAGCCCCCCGCGAGCGCGGCGGCGAGCAGCGCGGGCGGATAGGTGTCGGTGGCCCCGCCCTGCTCGTAGAGCAGCCCCACGGTGAACACGAACACCGCGCCCCCGGCGATGAGCCCCAGCCCGGCCGCGAGCCCGTCCAGGCCGTCGACGAAGTTCATCGCGTTGATCATGACCACGGTGATGCCGACGGTCACCAGCCCGCCCTGCAACGGATCCAGCACCACGGTCGTGTTGTTGAACGGGTTGTAGACGGCCACCCAGCTCAACCCCATGACGGCCATCACGCCCGCGGCGGTGATCTGCCCCACGAGTTTCGTCAGCCAGTCCAGCCCCCAGCGGTCGTCGAGTACGCCGACCCCCACGATCAGCGTCCCCGCGACCACCACCGCGGGGATGTCGTGCGGGTACTCGAATCCCCTACGCAGCGCGGGCAATTGGTGCGCGAAGGCCACCGCGGCGAGCACGCCCAGATAGATGCCCACCCCGCCCATCCGCGGAATCGGCTTGACGTGCACATCGCGTTCGCGCGGAATCGCCACCGCCCCGAACCAGATGGCCAGCACGCGGATACCGCCGGTGGACAGCAGGGTGATCACGGTCGAGACGAGCAGCACGAGCAACAGCTCGCGCAGCGGAACGACAGCGCCCTGACTGTATGCCGTTGCCTGACTGAGAAGCATCTACCAGGCCGTCACCGGGTGGTCTCGGGCGTCAGCTCGTCCGGCGACAGACCCAGGACCTCGGCCACCCGCGCCGCGGTGACCGCGCCCTCGCGCAGGATGCGCGGGGTGTCGGCGGTCAGGTCGACGATGGTGGAGGCGACGCCGTGCTCGGCCGGGCCGCCGTCGAGATAGACGTTCACCAGCTCGCCCAACTGATCGCGCGCCTCGTCGACCGTGGTCGCGGGCGGGCGGCCGGACACGTTCGCGCTCGATACCGCCAGCGGGCCCACCTCGCGCAGCAGTTCCAGCGCGACCGGATGCAGCGGCATCCGCAGCATCACCGTGCCCCGCGCGTCGCCGAGATCCCAGGCCAGCGAGGGCGCCTGCTGCACAACCAGACTCAGCCCGCCCGGCCAGAACGCGCGGATCAGCTCGCGGGCCTGCGGCTGCACCGAGAACACGAGCCCGTCGATGGTGTTCCACGAGCCGACCAGCACCGGGACCGGCATGTCCCGCCCGCGGCGCTTGGCCGCGAGCAGCGCGGAGACCGCCGCGGAGTCGAAGGCGTCGGCGGCGATTCCGTAGAGCGTGTCGGTCGGGATGACAGCCAGCCGTCCGGATTTCAGAGTGGCCCGCGCGGCGGTGAGGCCGGCGGCCCGCGAGTCGGGATCGGAGCAGTCGTAGACGGTACTCACGGCGTGGAGTCTATGTGTTGGTTCCGAGCGGACGATGATCGGAGTGGCGGGCCGGTCCGCTCAGCGGACGAGACGGCCCAGAAGCGCCGAGGCGCAGGCGATTCCGAGCACGGCCGCGGCGACCAGCACACCCATGTCGAGCCAGAGGTGGTGCGGCCCGCCGACCAGCAGTCCGCGCAGCGCGTCCACCTCGTAGCTCAGCGGATTCACCCGCCCGATCGCTTGCAGCCAGCCCGGCATGAGGTCGATGGGATACAGCGCGTTCGAGGCGAAGAACAGCGGCATGGTGATGGCCTGGCCGATGCCCATCAGTCGATCGCGGGTGCCCGCGAGGCCCGCGATGGTCATCGACAGACAGGCGAAGAAGGCCGCGCTCAGGATCACCGCGACGATCGCGCCGAGCAGCTTCAGCGGATTGAGCGTCATGTGCACGCCCATGACCAGCGCGAGGACCACGATGATCAGCACCTGGGCCACCGAGCGCACCCCCGCCGCGAAGCATTTCCCGGTGATCAGCGCCGCGCGCGGGGTGGGAGTCACCATGAGCTTGTTCAGGATTCCCGCGTCGCGGTCCCAGATCAGCTGGATGCCGTAGAAGATCGCGATGAACAGCGCGGACTGGGCGATGATCCCGGGCGTGAGGAAGTCCAGATAGGGCAGTTCTCCGGTCGGGATCGTGCGCAGCCGGGCGAAGGTGGTGCCGAAGATCAGCAGCCACAACGCCGGTTGCACGGCCCGGGTGAGCAGTTCGGTACGGTCGCGACGCAACTTCTGGAGTTCGACGATCGCGAAGGTGCCGATGCGCGAGCCCAGGGCGATCAGCCGCGCCGCTCCGCGGGGTGCCGTGCGCGGCGGCGGGAAATCAACCGGCGCGCTGTGCTGTTCTACGCGTGTTCCGGACACCGCGCAGCCCTCCCTCCGTATTGTCCTCGGCCAGATCGGCACCCGCGTGGTGACGGAAGACGTCCTCCAGCGTGGCGTCGGGACCGAGGGCTCGTTTCAATTCCTCCGGCGCGCCGACCGCGCGCAGGGTTCCCTTGTGCAACAATGCGATTCGATCGCAGAGCGCGTCGGCCTCACCCATGTAGTGGGTGGTGAGCAGGACGGTGGTGCCGAACCGGTCGCGCAGGTCGCGCACCCGCTCCCACACCCCGTCCCGCGCGATCGGATCCAGGCCGACCGTCGGTTCGTCGAGAACGAGTAGTGCCGGACGGTTGACCAACGCTTGGGCCAGCTCGAGGCGGCGCACCATGCCGCCGGAATAGCTCGCCGCGAGCCGATCGGCGACGTCGAGCAGATTCATGGCGGCCAGCGCGTCGGTCACCCGGCGGGCGCGTTCGCGGCGCGGCACGTCGAACAGCCGGGCGAACCACATGACGTTCTGGCGTCCGGTCAGCGTGGCCTCGACCGAGAGTTGTTGCGGCACATAGCCGAGGTTGTAGCGGATATCGATGTCGCGGCGGCCCACCTCGAATCCGAGTACCCGGACCGTGCCCTCGCGCACCGGCATGAGGGTGGTGAGCAGGCGGATGGTGGTGGTCTTACCCGCGCCGTTGGGGCCGAGCAGGCCGAAGATCTCGCCGCGGTCGATGCGCAGGTCGAGGTGGTCGACGACGACGTGGTCGCCGTAGCGTTGGGTGAGGCCCTCGCATTCGATTGCGGGAAGCCGGTTTTCGGTCATCTGCCCTTCCTCGTCTCGCGGTCGTGCAGGATCTCGGTCAGCTTGTTCACCACGGCGAGGCCGCGGGTGAGTTCCTCGCGTTCCTCGGCGGTCAGTTCGGCCAGCGCGGTCGCGATGAGATCGTGGTGCCGTCGGCGCGTCTCGTCGACCCGCTGCTGCACGCGCGCGGGCAGGCTCAGTCGCATCACCCGGCGGTCCTCCGGATCGGACTCCCGTTCCAGCAGTCCCGCCTGCACCAATGCCGTCACGAACGTCGACACGCTGTTGGCCGCCAACCCCAGCTCCCCCGCGGCCTCCTTCACCGAGATTCCCGGATTGCGGCCCACGAGCCGCAGGAACTCCGACTGCGAGGCGCTGACCCCCGACCGGTCGAACGCCCGCCCGGCCAAGCGCCCGACCTGCCGCCGGAATCGCCCGAAGGTGCGCAGCAGCCCGCCGACCAACTCCCGATCGGTGGCCTGAGTGGTGGACTCCATGCCCGCAACAATACCTCTGAATCAGAGGTAAATCACTCCGAGTCAGAGGTAATTTTCCGCCGAACCGAGACGAACCGCGGCTTCCCCGCCAGATCCGGATGCTCGACCACCTCGTCGAAACCCCCGTGAGCAGCGAAAAGCCCTGCGGCCCCGGACCCGTTGGAGTCGTCGTGCTCGACCGCCGCCACCCCGCCGGGCCGCAGCAGACGCGCGATGGTCCCGACCATCGGACGAATGACCGACAACCCGTCCGCCCCGCCGAACAAGGCGAGATGCGGATCATGGTCGGCCACTTCGGGATCCAGCACGGCGTCGGCGGGGATGTAGGGCGGATTCGAGACGACGACATCGACGCGCCCGTTCAGCGCGGCGAGGATCGCGGGATCGGTGACATCCCCCGCGTGCAGCCGGATGGCCGTATCCCCTTCGGCCACACGGGCTTCCGCGTTGCGTGCCGCCCAGGCCAGCGCCGCCGGATCCAGCTCGACCGCGTGCACGTCCGCGTCCGGGCGGGCGTGGGCGACGGCCAGCGCGAGCGCCCCGGACCCGGTACACAGATCCACGACGACGGGCCGATGCTCGTGCCCCAGCACCTCGAGCCGCGCCAGCGCCCACGCGAACAGCAATTCGGTCTCCGGGCGCGGCACGAAAACCCCGGGCCCGACGGACAGCTCGATCTCCCCCATGGCCGCGGTGCCCGTGAGATGTTGCAGCGGAACGCGTTCCGCCCGCCGCGCCGCCAACGCCCGGAGTTCGGCGGACTGCTCCTCGGTGACCAGCGGAATCAACGCCAGTCGAGGCCGTTCCACCCCGAGCACATGTGCGGCCAGATACTCGGCGTCGACCCGGGGGCTCGGCACGCCCGCCCGCGTGAGTACCTCGACGGCCTCGGCCAGCGCGGAACGCAGCGGAACGCGCGTCACGAAATCACTCCGCCGCCAACCGTGCCGCTCGGTCCGCTTCACTCAATGCGTCGAGGAGGGTGTCCAACTCCCCATCCAGCACCGAATCCAAGTTGTGAGCTTTGAAGCCGATGCGGTGGTCGGTGATCCGGTTCTCCGGGAAGTTGTAGGTGCGGATGCGTTCGGATCGATCCACCGTGCGGACCTGGCTCGCCCGTCCGGCGGCCGCCTCGGCGTCGGCCTGCTCCTCGGCGAGCGCCTGCAACCGGGCGGCGAGCACCTGCATGGCCCGCGCCTTGTTCTGCAGCTGCGAACGCTCGTTCTGGCAGGTCACCACGATGCCCGTGGGCAGATGCGTGATGCGCACGGCCGAATCGGTGGTGTTGACACCCTGGCCACCCTTACCCGAGGACCGGTAGACATCGATGCGCAGATCGGATTCGTCGATCTGGACCTGCTCGACCTCGTCGGGCTCGGGATAGATGAGCACACCCGCGGCGGAGGTATGGATACGTCCCTGGGATTCGGTCACCGGCACGCGCTGGACGCGATGCACTCCGCCCTCGAACTTCAGCCGCGACCACACCCCGTCCCGGCTGGGCTCGCGGCTCTTGATCGAGATCGTCGCGTCCTTGTACCCGCCCAGATCGGAGATGTTGGCGTCGAGCACCTCGACCTTCCACCCGCGCCGCTCCGCGTAGCGGACGTACATGCGCGCCAGATCCGAGGCGAACAGGGCCGACTCCTCGCCGCCCTCACCGGATTTCACCTCGAGCACCACATCGTCGGCGTCGTGCGGATCGCGCGGCGCGAGCAGATCGGTGAGCGTCTTCTCCAGCTCCTCGACCTGCCGCTCGAGGTCGGGCACCTCGGCCGCGAACGCCGCGTCGTCGGCCGCCAGCTCCCGCGCCGCCGCGAGATCGTCGCGCGCGCTCGCCAACTTGTTGTAGGTCGACATGACCGGAGCCAACTCGGCGAACCGCTTTCCCACACGCCGCGCCTCACCCGGGTTGTTGTGCAGCGCCGGGTCGGACAACTGCGTCTCCAGACCCGAGTACTCGGCCAGGATGTCGTCTATCGCGGAGGGGGCCGTCTTGTCGGCCATCGAAGGTGCTCCTCGGGAGAAGGTCGAAAGGGTCGCCAAACAGGCCGACGCCCGGCCTGCGAGGCAGGACGGGCGTCGGTGGGACAGCTACTTGGCGTCGGCCTTCTTGGCGCGCTTGCCGTAGCGGGCCTCGAAGCGGGCGACGCGGCCGCCGGTGTCGAGGATCTTCTGCTTGCCCGTGTAGAACGGGTGGCACTGCGAGCAGACCTCGACGGTGATGTGGCCCGACTCCTTGGTGCTGCGGGTCTCGAAGGTGTTACCGCAACCGCAGACGACGGTGGTCGGCACGTAAGCCGGGTGGATTCCTGCCTTCATGGGTGTCCTTTCGATGTGGTCGCCGGGTCGCCGTCGACGTGCGAGGGCGTGAACCGGAACCGACTAGGCGGGATGCTCTGCGTTCTACCAGCAGACGCACCAGCGGATCAGTATGCCAGAACGGCTGGCACGACCTGTCAACGCACCCCCGTGCGGTTTGATTCCCGGAGCGCACCCGCCCATTCCCGGAGCGCCCCCGATCCCTGCACCCAGGAAAGTACGGGCGCGCGCGGACCCGGATCTCGAGTGACGCTGAAGTCGAGTAGTTCGCTACTCGGGAACGCGTACAGGTCTGTTCATAGAGTAACCCCAGGTGAGTACCGGGTGCTTACGGGAAAGGGACAGCAGTGAATCTCCACGCCGCTCGGGGGGCGGGTACGCGGCCGGCCGCGACGACGTTCGCGGCGCTGTTCGTGCTCGCGGCCATCGGCTGGTGGTCGACGCCCGACGATCCGCGGACCGCGTTGCCCGCGCACGCCCCCACCGACACACCGACCTACGAATACACCGCCACGGCCGTCTCGACCGGCGGCGTCGCGACCGTGACCGCGCTGATCCTCGGCTTCCTGGTGGTCGGCGCGGCCGGGATCGGACTGGTCTTCTTCCGTCCGGCCCCGCGAACACCACGGCGGCCCCGCCGAAGCGGGGCCGCCGTGGTACGGGTTCGAGCGCTTACTCCTCGAGCGCGCCCGGTGCGGTCTTGGAGACCGTCATCAGGAACTCGAGATTGGTCTTGGTCTTCTTCAACCGGTCGATCAACAGGTCGATGGCCTGGTGCGAGTCCAGCCCGGACAGCACTCGGCGCAGCTTGTGGATGACCGCGGCCTCGTCGGGCGACATCAGCAGGTCGTCGCGACGGGTACCGGACGGGTTGACGTCGACCGCCGGGAACACGCGGCGCTCGGCGATCTTGCGATCGAGCTTGAGCTCGGCGTTGCCGGTGCCCTTGAACTCCTCGAAGATCACCGTGTCACCGGTCGACCCGGTCTCCACCATCGCGGTGGCGATGATGGTGAGCGATCCGCCGTTCTCGATGTTGCGGGCCGCGCCCAGGAACCGCTTGGGCGGGTACAGCGCGGTCGAGTCGATACCACCGGACAGAATGCGCCCCGACGCCGGTGAGGCGTTGTTGTAGGCGCGCCCGAGCCGGGTGATCGAGTCCAGCAGCACGACCACGTCCTGACCCATCTCCACCAGCCGCTTGGCCCGCTCGATGGCGAGTTCCGCGACCGAGGTGTGGTCGCTCGGCGGCCGATCGAAGGTGGAGGCGATCACCTCGCCGCGCACCGTGCGCTGCATGTCGGTGACCTCTTCCGGACGCTCGTCGACCAGCACGACCATGAGGTAGACCTCAGGGTTGTTGATCGCGATCGCGTTCGCGATGTCCTGCAGGATCGTGGTCTTACCGGCCTTCGGCGGCGACACGATCAGCGCGCGCTGGCCCTTGCCGATCGGCATGATCAGGTCGATCACGCGCGTGGTCAGCTTGTTGGGCTGGGTCTCGAGCCGCAGGCGCTGATTCGGGTACAGCGGGGTGAGCTTGCCGAATTCCGGCCGCCGCTTGGCACTTTCGATATCGGCGCCGTTGACGGTGTCCAGGCGCACCAGCGGATCGAACTTCTGCCGCTGGTTGGCCTGCTCGCCCTCGCGGGGCGCGCGCACGGCGCCGGTGATGGCGTCGCCGCGGCGCAGGCCGTTCTTGCGGACCAGGTTCATCGACACGTACACGTCGTTCGGCCCGGCCAGGTAGCCCGAGGTGCGCACGAACGCGTAGTTGTCGAGCACGTCCAGAATGCCCGCCACCGGCTGCAGGACGTCGTCCTCGCGGATCTCGACCTCGTTGCCGCGGGCCTCGCCGCCCTCGCGGTCGCGTCCCCGGCGACGCTCGCGGAACCGGCGACCCCGGCGGCCGCGGCCCTCGTCGTCGGCGTCCGCGTCGGCGCGATTACCGCGATCGCCGCGGTTGCCGTTCTGGTTGTTCTGGTTCTGGCCGTTCTGCTGGCCGCGGTCGCCGCGATCGCGCCGCCGGTCGCCGCCGTCCTGCTCCTGCTTGGTGTCGGCGTCCTTGGTTTCGCGGGCCTCGCGGGTCTCCCGGTTGTCCCGGGCCTCGCCCCCGGCGTTCTCGCCCTCGCCCCCGGCGTTCCCGGCGCGCTGCTCGCGCCCGCGACGCTGGCGGCCCCGGCCGCGCTGACCGCCGTCACGACCGGTGTCGTCACCCGAATCGGCCGGGCGCGCAGCGCTTTCGGCGGCCTCGGCGGGAGCGGCGGCGTTGTTCGCGGGCTTCTCGTCGACGACGCTGTCCAGCGTCGGCTGCTCGACCCGCTGCCGGTCCTTGGCGCGGTCGTGCTTCACCGGAGCGGACTCCTCGCCGGTCGACGGCGCCGCGGCGGGCTGGGACACCTCCGCCTTCGCGTCGGACTTCGTCTCGTTCCGGCCACGCGGGGCCTTTCCGGACGAGGCGGCCTGATTTTCTTTGATGGCGGCGATCAGATCGCCCTTACGCATCCCGGATGTGCCTCGGATACCGAGCTCTCCGGCAAGCGCACGCAACTGCGGCAACAACATTCCAGTCAGCCCCGATCGTGCGACGTCGGTGTGTTCGCTCATCTTCGAAATCTGTCCGGAGTCACTTTCGCGGCGGCCCGAGGAACTTGCGTTGGATTCCACCCCGGGTGTCGCGAGCAGGTCCGTATCTGTCACGGAGATCCTTTCCTTCCCTCGATTGCCGTGTGCTTATTCGAGGGTTTCGTCCCGAAGCCCGGTCATTGCGCCGAGCTCGGATGCCGTATCGCCTGCCCCGCCGGACCGGCCGGTCGTCACCACCTGGGCTTCGACCACCGGTTCACAAAGGTGGGAGAGATCATTCCAGTTGCTTTCCCCATAAGTCCGAGACTCGTGTCCCGAGCCTGAGCAAGGAGCCTGCTGGAGCGATTGCCCTGATGAAGCACCGGCGACATGACGCGCACGATGTACGGACGTGCCCAGGATAGCTCTCACTTTTCACCTCAGCAAGGCAGGCGCGCCGTCAATCCACCCGGACGCCGTCGGAAATGGTCGGTGACACCACTCGAAGGCCCGCGCGGGACGCGCGTTCGCGCAGCTCGGAGGGCAATTCCCCGAGGCTGAAGGCGAGCACGGTCGGGCCCGCCCCCGACACGGTCGCCGCGATTCCCGCCTCGCGCAACAGCCCCACCCATTCGGTCGTCAGCGGCAGCGCGGCGGATCGATACCCCTGATGCAGCCGGTCGGCCGTGGCGGGAAGCAGCAGGTCGGGCCGCTGCGTCAGCGCGACCACCGCCAGCGCGGCGCGGCTGACGTTGAAGGCCGCGTCCCCGTGCGGCACCAGTTCGGGCAGCAGGCCGCGGGTGTGCGCGGTGGCCGAACGCTCCTCGGGGATGAGCACGGTCGCGCACAGCGCGGGATGCGGGTCCAACCGCACCGCCCGGTAGGTCCGCAGATGGTGGTCGGCCGCCGGATCGGCGGCGTCCTCGGTCCACGACACCACGATGCCGCCCAGGACGCTGGCGGCCGCGTTGTCGGGATGTCCCTCGAATTCCGAAGCCAGCTGGACCAATTCGTCGTCGTCGCAGACCAGCGACGCGTCGAACTTGGCGGCCAGACCGCGCCCGGCGGCGAGCCCGCCGACCACCGCCGAGGCGGACGAACCGAGCCCGCGTGAGTGCGGAATCACGTTGTGGCACACCACATCCAGGCCGTCGGCCCAGACGCCCGCCGACTCCAGGCCGCGCTCGATCGCGCGCACCACCAGATGCGAAGGGCCCCAAGGGACGTCGTCGGCGCCCTCACCCTCCACTCGGATGGTAAGGCCGGAATCGGTGGTGCGCACGACGATTTCGTCGTACAACCCCAACGCGACCCCGAGCGAGTCGAAACCGGGCCCCAGATTGGCACTCGACGCCGGAACCCGGGCGGTGACCGTGATCCCCGGCGGCAGGGTCCTGGTCATCAATTGACCTTCGCGCGAGCTCAACTCAGGCCAGCTCCAGCTCGCGGGCCACCGCCACCGGATCCACCCCGATCGCCTGCACCTCCGGCATCCCCGACAGCGCGGTGTCGGGGTCCTTGAGGCCGTTGCCGGTCACCGTGCACACCACGGTCAGCCCGGGTTCGAGCCAGCCCTCGGCGCGCGCGGCCAGCAGCCCCGCCACACTCGCCGCCGAGGCGGGTTCGACGAAGACGCCCTCGCGCCCCGCGACCAGGCGGTACGCGGCGAGGATCTCGTCGTCGGTGGCCGCGCGGAACGCCCCGCCCGACTCCTCCTTCGCGGTCACCGCGCCGTTCCAGGACGCGGGCGCGCCGATCCGGATGGCCGTGGCGATGGTCTCGGGATCCTTGACCGGGGCCCCGTTGACCAGCGGCGCGGCCCCCGCGGCCTGCACACCCAGCATGCGCGGGCGCGATCCGGTGACGCCGTCGGCGTGATACTCGCTGTAGCCGCGCCAGTAGGCGGTGATGTTGCCCGCGTTGCCGACCGGCAGCGCGTGCACGTCCGGCGCCCGGCCGAGCACGTCGCAGATCTCGAAGGCCGCGGTCTTCTGTCCCTCGATGCGCGCCGGGTTGACCGAGTTGACGAGGCCGACCTGCGGGAATTCCGCGGTCACCTTGCGGGCCAGCTCGAGGCAGTCGTCGAAGTTGCCCTGTACCTGAATGATCTTGGCGCCCAGCATGACCGCCTGCGCCAGCTTGCCCATCGCGATCTTGCCCTGCGGGATCAGCACCGCGCAGTGCATACCCGCGCGGGTGGCGTAGGCCGCCGCCGAGGCCGAGGTGTTGCCGGTGGACGCGCACAGCACGGCCCGCTGCCCGCGCGCCTTGGCGTCGGTCATGGCCATGGTCATGCCGCGGTCCTTGAAGGAACCGGTCGGGTTGGCGCCCTCGACCTTGAGGTACACCTCGCACCCGGTCAGCTCGGACAGGTGGCGGGCGGGCACCAGCGGCGTACCGCCCTCGAACAGCGTGACGGGCTCCCAGTCGGCGCCCACCGCCAATCGCTCGCGATAGGCCGCGATCAAGCCGGGCCACGCGCGATGCACGGGCACTCCCGTCGTACTCATTCCTCGGTGCCTTCCAATCTCAGGACGCTGGTCACGGACGTGACGGATTCCAACTCGGCCAGTGCGGCCACCGTATCGGCCAGCGCCGACTCCGCCGCGTGGTGGGTGACCACGACGAGCCGGGCGCCCTCGTCGTGTCCCTCCTGGCGGACCGTCGAGATGCTCACGCCGTGTTCGGCGAATTCGCCGGACACCGCCTGCAACACCCCCGTGCGGTCGGCGACCTTCAGGTTCACGTGGTAGCGGGTCGGCGTGTCGCCGATCGGCGCGATCGGCAGCTCAGCATAGACCGATTCGCCCGGCGCGCGACCACCGTAGAACTTGTTGCGCGCGGCCATCACCACATCGCCCATCACCGCCGACGCGGTCGGCGCACCGCCCGCACCCTGCCCGTAGAACATCAGTCGCCCGGCGTTCTCGGCCTCCACGACCACGGCGTTGAACGCGCCCGTGACCGCCGAGAGCGGATGCCGGCGCGGGATGAGCGCCGGATACACCCGCACCGAGATGCGTTCCTTGCCGCCCTCGGCGGGTCCGGGCTCCCCCGGCCCGGCGGGCACGCGTTCGCAGATCGCCAGCAGTTTGACCGTACAGCCCACGGCCGCAGCGGTTTCCAGATCCTCGGCGGTGATCTTCGAGATGCCCTCGCGGTACACGTCGGCCGCCGTGACCCGGGTGTGGAAGGCCAGCGAGGCCAGGATGGCGGCCTTCGCCGCGGCGTCGTAGCCCTCGACGTCCGCGGTCGGATCGGCCTCGGCGTAGCCCAGCCGGGTCGCCTCCGCCAGCGTGTCGCCGTAGTCCGCGCCGGTCTCGTCCATCGCCGACAGGATGAAATTCGTTGTGCCGTTGACGATTCCGACCACCCGGTTCACCCGATCGCCGGACAGCGACTGGATCAGCGGGCGCACCACGGGAATCGCCCCGGCGACGGCCGCCTCGAAGTACAGATCGGCGCGGCTGCGCTCGGCGGCCCGGGCCAGTTCGGCGGTGTAGTCGGCCAGCAGCGCCTTGTTGGCGGTCACCACCGACTTGCCCGCGTTCAGCGCCGCCAGGATGAGCCCGCGCGCCGGATCGATACCGCCCATCACCTCGACGACGAGGTCCACGTCGTCGCGCCGCACCAGCGCCTCGGCGTCGGTGGTCAGCAGGTCGGCGGGAATGCCGCGATCGATGTCGGTGCGCCGCACCGCGACTCCGCGCAACACCACGGGCGCGCCGACGCGCGAGCGCAGATCGTCGGCGTGCTCGCGCAGGATCCGCACGACCTCGGTGCCGACATTGCCCATGCCCAGGACCGCGACCCCGATCGGATGGTCGGATCCGAACACCGCCCTGTTCCCGGCCCCGGTCATGGCTCCACCTCCAAACTCAGCAGATCCGCCACCGTCTCCCGGCGCAGGATCACCCGTGCCCGCCCGTCCCGCACGGCCACCACGGCCGGGCGGGTGAGCAGGTTGTACCGGCTCGACATCGAGTAGCAGTAGGCGCCCGTGGCCGCCACCGCGATCAGATCGCCCGGCCCGACGTCGTCGGGCAGCCAGGTGTCCCTGATGACGATATCGCCGCTCTCACAATGCTTTCCGACCACGCGCGCCACCACCGGACCGGAGTCGCTGCCGCGCGAGACCAGGCGGCAGTCGTACTCGGCCTGGTACAGCGCGGGCCGGATGTTGTCGCTCATACCCCCGTCGACGCTGACGTAACGCCGCCGCGCGCCCGCGTCGAGGGTCACATCCTTGATGGTGCCGACCTCGTAGAGGGTGACCGTGCCGGGACCGGCGATGGCCCGGCCCGGTTCGACCGCGAGGGTCGGGACGGGCAGGCCGATCTGCGCGGCCTCCGCGCTTACCAGATCGCGCACCTTGGCCGCGAACTCGTCCAGCGGCGGCGGATCGTCGCTCGGCAGATACGAGATGCCCAGTCCCCCACCGAGATCCAGCGTGTGGATCTGCGCGGTGCGCTCCGCGCCGAACTTGTCGATGGCGTCGCGCAGCAGCCGCAGCATGCGCCGCGCGGAGATCTCGAATCCGTCGATGTCGAAGATCTGCGAACCGATGTGGCTGTGCAGGCCCACCAGCCGCAGATTGTCCGCCTCGAACACCCGCGCCAGCGCCTCGAGGGCGTCGCCGCCGGAGATCGAGAAGCCGAACTTCTGATCCTCGTGCGCGGTCGAGATGTATTCGTGCGTATGGGCTTCCACGCCGACGGTGACGCGCACCAGCACGTCCTGCACCACTCCGGCGCGCCCGGCCACGGCCTCGAGCCGGTCGATCTCGATCAGCGAGTCGACCACCACGTGGCCCACCCCCGCGGCGACCGCGGCCTCCAGCTCGGCGACCGATTTGTTGTTGCCGTGCAACGCGATTCGATTCGCCGGGAAGCCCGCGTGCAGCGCCACCGCCAGCTCGCCGCCGGAGCAGACGTCCAGCGAGAGGCCCTCGTCGCGCACCCACCGGGCGACCTCACCGCACAGAAATGCCTTGGAGGCGTAGTGAACTCGCGCGTTCGCGCCGAACGCGCGGACCATATCGCGGCAGCGCGACCGGAAGTCGTCCTCGTCCACCACGAACAGCGGCGTGCCGAACTCCTCGGCCAGCTCCGTGACCGGGACGCCCGCCAGCCGTACCACGCCGTCGTCGCCACGCGTGGCGTTTCGTGGCCACACCGCGGCGGGCAGATCGATCATCAGAACCGGATCACGCGGGCGCTCAGGGAGATTCGGCGCGTGCGGGATCTCGGCGTGCCGGGGTCCGGCGGGGTGGGCGCTCATCACATTCGCTCCGGTGCGTCGACGCCGAGCAGCCCGAGGCCGTTGGCGAGTACCTGACGGGTGGCGTTGACCAGTTCCAGACGCGCGGCGTTGACCGGGGTGACCGGATCGTCGCCCTGCGGCAGGATGCGCAGCGTCTTGTTGGTCTGGAACCGGTGGTAGGCCCCGGCCAGTTCCTCGAGGTAGCGGGCCACGCGGTGCGGCTCCCGCAGCGTCGCCGCGCTCGCGACGACGGCCGGGTACTCGCCCAGCGTGCGGATGAGCTCCCCCTCCTCGTCGGCGGTCAGCAGCGCGAGATCCGGTGTGACACCGGCGAATCCGAGATCGGCGGCGTTGCGGCCGACCGCGCAGGTGCGGGCGTGCGCGTATTGCACGTAGTAGACCGGGTTCTCGTTGCTCTGCTTGGTCCAGACGTCGAGGTCGATGTCCATGCTGGTGTTGACCGAGCTGCGCACCAGCGAGTAGCGGGCGGCGTCGACGCCGATCAGCTCGACCAGATCGTCCAGTGTCACAACGGTTCCCGCGCGCTTGCTCATCCGCACGGCCTTGCCGTCGCGCACCAGGTTCACCATCTGGCCGATCAGCACCTCGACGGTGCTCGGATCGTCGCCGGAGGTCGCCGCGATCGCCTTCAGTCGCCCGATGTAGCCGTGGTGGTCCGCGCCGAGCATGTAGATGCACAGATCGAAGCCGCGGGCGCGCTTGTCCAGGTAGTAGGCGATGTCACCGGCGACGTAGGCGGCCTTGCCGTCGCTCTTGATGACCACGCGGTCCTGATCGTCGCCGTACTCGGAGGAGGCGATCCACCACGCCCCGTCCTTCTCGTACAGCTTGCCCATGGCCTTGAGCCGCTCCACCGACTCGTCGACCGCGCCGGAGGCGAACAGCGAACTCTCGTTGAAGTAGACGTCGAATTCCGTACCGAACTCGTGCAGGGTCCGCTTGATGTGGTCGAACATCAGCTCGACGCCCTCGCGACGGAACAGCTCGTGCCGCTCGTCGTCGGGCAGAGTCACCGCGTCGGGATGCGCGGTCGTGATCCGCTCGGCGATCTCGGCGATGTAGGCCCCGGCGTAGCCGTTCTCCGGCGTCGGCGCGCCGGTGGCCGCGGCGACCAGCGATTCGGCGAACCGGTCGATCTGCGCGCCGTGGTCGTTGAAGTAGTACTCGCGGGTGACCTCCGCGCCCTGACTGGCGAGGATGCGGCCGAGCGCGTCGCCGACCGCGGCCCAGCGGGTGCCGCCCAGATGGACGGGACCGGTCGGGTTGGCGGAGACGAACTCCAGATTGATCTTGGTCCCGGCCAGCGTGCTCGCGCTGCCGTAGCCCGCGCCCGCCGCGCGGATCTGCTCGAGGATCGCGCCCTGCGCCGCGGCCGCCAGCCGGATGTTCAGGAACCCCGGCCCCGCCACATCGGCGGACTCGATGCCGTCGTTGGCGGCCAGCGCCTCGGCGAGCAGCCCGGCCAACTCGCGCGGATTCAGTCCGGCCTTCTTACCCACCTGCATGGCCACATTCGTGGCATAGTCACCGTGTTCCGGGTTGCGGGGACGCTCCACCTTGACCTCGTCGGGCAGGACCGCAGGGTCCGATCCACGTTCGACAAGCACCTTCGCGGCGGTGGCGCGAAGGAGATCTGCAAGGTCAGCTGGAGTCACGAGTCTCTATCCTATGGTCTGAGCAGGCGTACGCCGCCATCGGGCACCTCTGGGCAGGCACCCAGCAAACCGGGCCGGTGACACCAGCTTGCCGCATTGCGGGACCGTCCGACATGTCGAAGAGAGCACATCAGCGATGCCGAACACCAGCGCGAAGTCCGCCAAGGCGATTCGTGCCGCCGCCAAGACGGGCCCGGCCCGCAAAGGCGGGGGCACGAACAAGGGCAAGACGCCACTGGGTAACCGGATCCCCTGGGCGACCGTCGGCGCAGCCGTCGTGATCATCGCCCTCATCGCCGCCCTGGCGGTGTACCTGGTGCCGAAGTACCAGGAGAAGGCGGACGCGGAGAAGTTCACCCCGACCGCCGAGAAGAAGGATCCGTCGACCGAGATCGCGGGCGTGGTGAAGAAGGACTACCCCGCGGGCCTGCACGTGCGCGCCCCGCAGCGGGTGGCCTACGACATGAGCCCGCCGATGGGCGGCCCGCACGACGAGTCGTGGGCGGCCTGCACGGGCGTGGTCTACGCCAAGGCCATGCGCACCGAGAACGCGGTGCATGCGCTCGAGCACGGCGCGGTGTGGATCGCCTACAACCCCGATCAGGTCACCGGCGACGCGCTCGACAAGCTGAAGCAGAAGGTGCAGAACAAGCCCGCCATGCTCATGTCGCCGTACCCGGGCCTGGACAAGCCGATCTCGTTGCAGTCGTGGGGCCATCAGCTCAAGCTGGACAGCGCCGACGACAAGCGCATCGGCGAGTTCATCACCGCGCTGCGGATGAACCAGTACGCCTACCCGGAAGTCGGTGCGGCGTGCGACAACCCGACGTTCGATGCGAACAACCCGCCGCCGTTCGATCCCACTCCCCCCGGCCCCGACGCGGTGCCGATGGACGGCAAGGGCCTGACCCCCGACGCCAGCGAGGGCATGGGCGGCCTGCCCGGCGGCATCCCGGGAATCCCCGGCCTGCCCGGAATGCCCGGAGTCCCGGGTCAGTGACGGCCCCCGGATCACGGCAGCGCACGGCGACCGTCGTCCTCGCGACGGTCGCCGTCCTGCTCGTCGGCGTGGCCATCGGCGTGATCGCCCGAATCCCGTTGCAGCGCCACACCGATGCCGCGCCCGGCGCGGTGGACACCGGCTTCTGCCAGGACATGTCGGTGCATCACGCCCAGGCCGTCCAGATGGCCGGGCTCGAGGTCGCGGGCGGCAGCGATCCGGACGTGAAGCGGCTCGCCTACGACATCCTCACCACCCAGTCCAACCAGGCGGGCCGCATGCAGGGCTGGCTTCAATTGTGGGGCAAGCCGATTGCCGCCGCCGACGGCTACATGGCCTGGATGACCGAGCCCATGAGCGGCCACGACCACGGCACGACCCACCAGATGTCCGGCCCCGTCGCCACCATGCCCGGCATGGCCACCCCCCAGGAACTCGAACAACTCCGCAACCTCACCGGCCCCGCCCAGGACACCCTGTTCCTGCAACTCATGCTCCGCCACCACCAGGGCGGCCTGTCGATGATCGACTACGCCACCACCCACGCCGACACCGACGCCGTCCGCTCCCTGGCCACCAGCATGCGCACCACCCAAACCGGCGAATCCCAACTCATGACCCAAATGCTCACCGCCCGCCAGACCACCCCCCTCCCCCTCAACTGATCCCCCCGCCACCCCCACCCCCTGGACCACCCTGTTCCGCCTCCGACCGTGACGGTTTTGGCTCCAGCCCCCCGATGCGATACGCTTTCCCAGCCCGATCGGACGACGTGCAAACAACGACGACCGGGTCCACCCCGCCCTCGTAGCTCAGGGGATAGAGCGTCTGCCTCCGGAGCAGAAGGCCGCAGGTTCGAATCCTGCCGAGGGCACTCCAAACCCCAAGCCCCGCCCGATCTTTCATCGGCCGGGGCTTTCCGGTTTCAAGGGCCGCCCGAGCAACGTCCGCCCACCGTCGACAAACCCCCGCCGCGCGTAATACCGCCGCAACCCGGCCACATCATGCCTCTGCGGTGCGATCACGAGCTCGAGCTCCCCACACCCCCGCTCGGTCGCCCATCCCGCACTGTCCTCGATCAAAGCCTCCGCAATCCCTCGCCGCCGCCGCGCGGGCAGCACATACAGATCCTCGAGCTCCGCGATCCACCCCTGCTCGAGCCCGAACTTGGCCGTGGTGACACAGAACCCGACCCGAGCCCCGTCGCCGAGCGCCACCGCGACCCGCGCCTGTGGAGCGGAGAGGAGCGTGCCGAGATTCGCCGCCAGCACATCCGGAGTGGTCGCGAAGCCTTCCTCCCGATAGAAAGCGACCGCGAGTTCCAGGACCGCCGCGTGGTCGTCGACGGCCGCCGCACGCACGGAGTACACCGCATCACGAGACGACATTCCCTCACCCTACGGCCGATGCAACCCACTCGCCGATGCGAATGGTGTTGCCACCGACGCGATTCGGCTATTCCAGCAATTCCAGAACATCGATACGGCTGCTCACGGCCCGCGTATTCAAAACTCCTGCGACAGGGTCGGCCGGAAACCCAGCCATATGCACGAAAGCCTCCTGCGCCCCCATTCCCGAATGGTATGCCCGCTCGAGCCGGTCGACCCATACCAGACCCGCCGAGTAACAGCGATCCGATTCGATATCCCTAGCCGCATAACCAATCGCCTCGGCCTCTTCGGAAACCCATATGCAGCCCAGGATTTCATCACCCAGGACCACGTCGGAGGACCTCCCCGTTACGGAATCATTTCGGGCGGCCACGGCTCGCATTCTTTCCGCATATCCATGAGGTCGACGCCGAAATCGATCGGCACGCATACTGCATTCGTCGAACCAGACGTCCGAAACCTGTCCGGACAGCTGACGATGGTTGTCAACGCCAACCTGGGTCGGGACAGCGAACAGTGTCGGATCGTTGGGGTACACCTCGACCTGTAGAAATTCCGAGAATTTTTCCAGGACGCCACGCAGGCGCGGAGCGTTCGCCGCGAATATCGAAGGCTGCGGCATCCCTTTCAAATCGAACTCCAACCAGGCGTCCGAAAAAACATAGAGCCTGGCCTGTAGCTCGGCGCCGGTGAGCGAAGCATTGACGCCGACCGACAACGCTATCGAATCTTCTTCATACACTAGTTCGTCGCCCGAAAATATCACCGGAGAGCATCTCGCGTACAGACTGATCGAGTGGATTTCTCGGTAGGAGCGATCGCGTCGAATCATCTCCACGAACTCCGCGCAACTCGAGTCGCCTCCAACCCGGAAGGCGGTGTTCCACCCCGGCAGTGTCTTCCTACCCGATTTCCATAGGCCCACCTTGATCGGCACAATGCCGTTCGACAGACGCGCGTCGGCAAGCACCTCCAACAGCGCAGCCAGGGTCTCACCCGCAACCTCGGCACGCGGCGCCGCATGCGGCACCCCCCACCACCAACTCGCCACCCAACTAGTACGAGTGATCATCGCTCAATCCCCCCTTGACAGTACTCAGCACATAGCCGATGAAAATTCTATCGGCCGTCAGCCGATGAATTCCCCTCTCCCCCACCGTCCCCACCACATGGACATCGACTACATGTTCACCGCAGTCCCCGTCCGCGACTTCCCCATCTCCGTCGACTGGTACACCCGCCTCTTCGGCCGCGAGGCCGACGTCCTCGCCATCCCCGACCAGGAGACCATGTGGCAGGTGACCCCCACCGCGTTGCTCTACGTCCTGGTCGATCCAGCGCGGGCCGGGTACACGGTCGTCAATCTGGCCGTGGCCGATCTCGACACCGCGATCACCGAAATCGGTTCGCGCGGAATCGAACACGGGCCGCTCATCGCGGTCGGCCCGGACGGCGCGACCGGACGCAAGGCCCCTTACACCGACCCCGACGGCAACACCGTCTGCGTCATCGAGATCAACGCCTGACCCATGCGGTAGGAAAGACACATGGAGGCGTTCTACCTGCCCGACCCCTCGGACCCCACCCGGTTCGAATCGACCGAGCTGACCCGCGGCCCGTGGTCCCCCGACGCGCAGCACGGCGGGCCGCCCTCGGCCCTGCTCGGACATGTCATCGAACGCTGCGAACCGCGCGAGAACTTCCGCGTCGCCCGGGTGGCGGTGGAGATCCTCGGGCCGGTGCCGCTCGCCCCGCTCGTCGTCGAGGCGAAGGTGACCCGGCCCGGCCGCAGCGTCGAGCTGATCGAGGCCACCATGAGTTCGGAACGCGGTCCGGTGCTGAAGGCCAACGCCTGGCGGATCCGGCAGGCCGAACCGGAACTCGAGCTGCCCGACGGCATCGTCGCCGACGAGACCCGCCCCGGCCCGGACACCGCCGCCGCGGAGACCCACTTCGAATCCGCGTTCGACGTCGGCTTCCATCAGGGCATCGAATATCGTTTCGTCGCAGGCGATTTCGCCGAACTCGGCCCCGCCACCTGCTGGCTGCGCCTGCGCCGACCCATCGTCGCCGGAACCACCCCGAGCCCCCTCGAACGCACCCTCGTCGCGGCCGACCACGGGAACGGCATCAGTACGGTACTGGATTGGAACAGCTACCTGTTCATCAACACCGACCTCACCGTCACCCTGCATCGCGAGCCGATCGGGGAATGGATCTGCCTCGACGCCGTCACCTATCCCGAACCCAACGGCACCGGACTCGCGGAATCCCGGCTGTTCGACGAGAAGGGCGCGGTCGGCCGCAGCACGCAGACGCTGCTCATCGGTCACCGGAAATGAGATAGCGCTGAATCGTCGGGCCGATATCGGCCCGGATCCGCTCCGGGGTCAGCGCGACCACCGGCGGCAGCCGTAACACGTAGCGGCACAAGGCAAGTCCGAGAATCTGCGTGACGATCAGACCGGCCCGACGGGGCGCGTCGGCCGGGTCACCGACGCGCAGCACCACCGGCATCACCTGCCCGACGAACACCTGCCGGATCCGCTCCACCACCGCCTCGTCGGTGACCGCCGAGCGCAGCAACGTCAGCAGGATCTCATTGCCCGGCGACTCCTCCCACAGTTCCAGGAATCGCCGCACCAGCACATCGCCGAACGACTCCGGGTCGACCGCGGCCAGATCGGGCAGTTCCAGTTCGACATCCAGCGCCGCCGCGAACAAACCCTCCTTGTTCCCGTAGTAGCGCATCACCATGGACGGATCGATCCCGGCGTCGGCCGCGATCGCGCGGATCGTCGCCTTGCGGAAACCGTCCTCGGCGAAGCGTTTTCGCGCGGCGTCGAGGATCGCGGCCCGGGTGGCGTCGGAACGGCGGGGGGTGGTCTCGAGCGGCATGCCAACAACTGTAGGCCAACAAGTGTTGACATGCCACCACCGCCGTCTTATCGTTGATGCCAACAGCCGTTGGCCAACAAATGTTGGCAAGCATGAGGAGCAGGTCATGAGCACTCTTCCCGCCACCGCCTCGGTCGTCATCGTCGGCGCCGGACCCGCCGGACTCACCGCGGCCACCGCGCTCGCCGACGCGGGTGTCGACGCGGTGGTCCTGGACCGACTCGCGGAGGGCGCCAACACCTCTCGCGCCGCCGTGGTGCACGCCCGCACGATGGAGGTGCTCCAGGAGTTCGGCATCGCCGAGGAACTGCACGAGCTGGGCATCGAGGTGCCGCGCTTCGTGCTGCACGACGGCGCCGAGCGGCTGGCCACCGTCTCCTTCGCCGATCTGCCGACCGCATTCCCCTACACCCTCATGGTCGGCCAGGAGACCACCGAGGCGGTCCTGCTCGCCCGGCTCCGCAAGGCGGGCGGCGACGTGCACCGGCCGTATCAGGTGACCGCGGTGACCACCGACGAGACGGGCGCTACCGTCGAATACACCGACGCCGCAGGCACTTCCGGCCGCATCCGGGCCGACTACGTGATCGGTACGGACGGCATGCACAGCCTGGTACGGGAACAGGCCGGGATCGGCTTCACCGGCTCCACCTACCCCGAGTCCTTCGTACTGGCCGATGTCCGCATGACCTGGCCCGCGCCCCGCGACGAGGTCTCCCTGCACCTGTCCCCCGAGGGCGTCACGGTCGTCGCCCCGCTCCCCGACGAGACCGGCGACCGCTACCGCGTCGTCGCCACCGTCGCCGAGGCCCCCGAACACCCCACCCGCGACCAGATCCAGACCCTCCTCGACGCCCGCTGCTCCGGCGCCACCGTCCACGAGGTCCTCTGGAGCTCCCGCTTCCGCGTCCACCACCGCGTCGCCGACCACTACCGCGCGGGCCGCGTCTTCCTCGCGGGCGACGCCGCCCACGTCCACAGCCCCGCCGGCGGCCAGGGCATGAACACCGGCATCCAGGACGCCGCCCTCCTAGGCTCCCTCCTCTCCCAAGTCCTCCGCGCCAACGCCCCCACCACCCTCCTCGACGACTACGAACCCCGCCGCCGCCCCATAGCCCTCGGCGTAGTCACCTTCACCGACCGCATGACCCGCATGGCCACCCTCCGCCCCCGCCCCGCCCGAACCCTCCGAAACACCCTCATCCGCACCGCAACCCGAATCCCCCTCATCCGCCACAAACTCGCCTACCAACTCTCCGAACTAGCCAACCGCTAACCCCAACCCCACACCCCCACGCTCGCCAACCCAGCCGCACCCCTTATTCAAATCCGCACCCCTTACAACCCCCCGAAGAGGGTGCCGATCCCAACAAAGGGTGCGGCTGCACCTGCCGAACCCCCAAGGGCCGAACGAACCCAGCCGCACCCCTTATTCGAATCCGCACCCCTTACAGGCCCCCAGAAGGGGTGCGGATCCAAACAAGCGGTGCGGCTGCACTGCCGATCCCCCCAAGTGCCGTACCAACCCAGCCGCACCCTTTATTCGAATCCGCACCCCTTGTAGACCCCTGAAACGGGTGCGGATCCAAATTAAGGGTGCGGCTGTACTGCCGTACCTGGGGTCAGTCCGGCTTTTGGAGGTGGCGGGAAAGGAGGAGCCGTATCCTCCACGGGGACAAGGCGCATCCGATGGGCGAGGAGATCCCATGACCTGCTGCGGCCCCAACCGTCGCCGCTTCCTGAACGCTCTGGCCATAGCGGCCACCGCACCCCTACTCGCCCCCGGAACCGCCCGCGCTCAAACCAATCCGGAGGCCACCGATCTCGAACTGGTCACCCTCACCGACACCACCGCCATCCTCACCTGGACCACCCTCGACCCCCACGACCACACCCCGGTCCCCGCGAACACCGAAGTCCGCCTGGCCCCGGCGGATTCGCCCACAACACCCAAAACCGTCTTCGAAGACCAAACCCCCACCCCCTACCACTACGCCGAGATCACCAACCTGGACCCCAACCGCCCCTACCGCTTCGAGGCCCTCTCCAACGGCGTAACCGCAACCCCCGCAAAGAATCTCGCCACCAGACTCCCCGGCTCCCCCGAAACCACCGGCACCTTCACCACCCTCACACCCCCACCCGGCCGCCTCCTGCGCACCCTCGCCCTCTGCAACGACATCCACTTCGGCGAGGAGATCAGCGGACTCATCGCCGCCGGACTCCCCCCGGGCGTCCGCCAGGACCCGGGCCTCCCGCCCTACCCGGAGGTCATGCTCACAGCCCTGCTCGACGACGTCCGCCGCCCGGACCGCACAGCCGATCACCTGCTCCTCGCCGGTGACCTCACCGCGGAGGCCACCCCGGACCAGACCCACGCCGTCCGCGGCCTCCTCGACGCCTGGGGCACCGAGAACAAGGACTGGTTCGCCACCCGAGGCAACCACGACCGTCCGCACGTCGGCCCGGACTACCAGTCCTGCCGCCCGATCGAGGAAGACCACCACGACTGCTGGGCCGAATCCTTCACTTCCCGAGGCGAACTCACCGACCACGACCTCGGCGGCCTCCACCTCATCGGCCTCGACACCACCGCCCTCGACACCTCCGGCGGCACCATCGACGACGACCAGTTCGACCGCCTCCGCACCACCTTGAAGGCCGACCCCGACCGCCCCACCCTCGTCTTCGGCCACCACCCCGTCACCTTCGAATCCGGCGTAACCAACCTCGCCGGACCGGATTTCGTCCTCAACCGCCCGGACGCCGCCCGCCTGCACGCCCTCTACCGCGACACCCCCGGCGTCTTCCTGCACCACAGCGGCCACACCCACCGCAACCGCCGCACCCGCCCCGACATCCCGCTGAACGTCGAATTCCTCGAAGTCGCCGCCGTCAAGGAGTACCCGGGCGGCTACACCCTGCTCCGCATCCACGAGGGCGGCTACCAGGCCAACTTCTACAAAACCCGTACCCCGGCCGCACGCCGCTGGAGCACCCGCACCCGCTCGGAGTACTTCGGCCTGCTCCCCGAATACACCTTGGGCACGGTCACCGACCGCAACCACGTTGTGACCAGGGATTTCTCGGGCCTCGCCGGAATCCCCTAGATACAGCGGAGAACACAACAAATAGACTCGGCCCATGGCCACGCCCCGCCCGCTTCCCCTGGATCCCATCGAGGAGGCCCACCGGCAGTGGGCCGCGCACGGTTGGGGCGAGGTCGCCGACGGGATGGCCGCGGTGACATCCCTGGTGCGGGCGCAGCAGATCGTGATGGCCCGGGTGGACGAGGCGCTGCGCCCGTCCGGATTGACCTTCTCCCGATACGAACTGCTGACCCTGCTCAGTTTCAGCAAGACCGGCGCACTGCCCATGGCCGTCGCCAGCGCCCGCCTCCAGGTGCATCCCACCAGCGTGACCAACACCGTGGACCGCCTCGAAGCCGCGCATCTGGTCAAGCGCGTACCCCATCCCAGCGACCGCCGGGCAACCTTGATCGAGATCACCGACGCCGGACGCGAATTGGCGACTCGCGCGAGCGCTGCCCTGAACGCGAAGGTTTTCGCGCATCCGGGGCTGCCGCCCGAACGTTTGCAGCTCCTGCTGCGACTTCTCGCCGAATTCCGCCGGGCGGCGGGCGACTTCGACACAGGCGACACGCCGACCCGCTGGGCCTGACCGCATAACCGTTCAGCATCCGCCCAGCGACATTACTGACCCGTCGTCTTCCCATCGCGCCCCAAAAGGTTCACCATGGAAGCCATGGTGCTGGTCCTGGGGGTGTCGGCGGGCGCTGGTGGCGCACGCGCGATGCTCACGCACTCCGACCAGCCGCACCTGCCCCCCATCGATCGGTGCACGGTTCCCCGGCGGGCGGGCGGCGGCGTGGAGGAGCCTGTCTTCCAGGCGATCACGCTCATGCGCGAGGCGGCCACCGAGCGCGACGAATTCATCACCGGGATCGCGGTCACCTGCCGCTGCCCCCGGCACGCCGAGGCGATCCGCGCCGCGGCGGGCCGCAGCCGCCTCACCATCGTCGACGAACCGGTCGCCCAGCTGCGGTATCTCCGCTTCACCGGCAGGCTTCCGGACGAGGGCGCGGTCGTGCTCTACGATCTGGGCGCCTCCGGCCTGACCATCACCGAGGCCGACTGCCGCACCGACGCCATCCTGTCGACCCGGCACAGCACCGTGCTCGGCGGCGACAGCCACGACGATCTGCTGCGCTGGCGGCTCGCGCACGGCGGCGTCGAGGTCGACAAGACGATCACCCGCGGCTACAAGGAGGCCCTCACCGCCTCCCCGGTGGTGACGACGACCGATCCGGTGACCGGATCGCGAATGGTGTTGACCCGCAGCGATTTCAACGATCTGGTGGCCGCGGGCATCCACCATTCGGTGTCCTACGTCCGTCAGATGATCGATGAGGCCGGGGTGGCGCCGCAGGTGCTGGCCCTGCTCGGCGGCTGCACCCGCAATCCGGGTATCCGCGAGACCCTGAGCCAACTGCTCGATCTGCCCCAAATGTACGATCCGGAACCGGAATTCGTCTCCGCCCGCGGCGCGGTCCTGATGGCCACGCAGCTGCCCGCCGCCCGGCGCGTGCGCGGTGTGCGCTTCGCGAGCATGCCGACCCTGCGCCCCGCGAACGCCGCGCCGGTGTCCAGGCGCAAGGTGGTGGCCGCCCTCGCGGTCACCGCGACCCTCGGCGCCACCGTCGCCGGACTTCTCATGACCGACAAGCAGTCTCCCGCCCCGACCACCACCGGCGGCACCCCGGCGTCCCCGATGGAGATCGCGGGCACGCCGGGAAATACCGTGCCGCACAAGTGATTTCAGCGATTGCTGAAGTTCGGCGCGCGCTTCTCGACGAAGGCGGCCATGCCCTCGGACTGATCCTCGGTCGCGAACAGCGAGTGGAACACCCGCCGTTCGAACCGCAGCCCCTCCGACAGCGTGGTCTCGTCGGCCCGGCCCACCGCCTCCTTGGCGAGCATCACCGCGGGCAGCGACATGTTCGCGATGGTCCCGGCGACCTCGAGCGCGGTCGAGACCAGCTCGGCCGCGGGCACAATCCGGGCCACGAGCCCCGCCCGCTCGGCCTCCTCGGCGTCCATATTCCGGCCGGTGAGGATCAGATCCATGGCCTTGGCCTTGCCGACGGCCCGAATGAGCCGCTGCGAACCGCCCATCCCCGGAATGATGCCCAACTTGATCTCGGGCTGACCGAACTTCGCCGTATCGGCCGCGATCAGGATGTCGCACATCATCGCCAGCTCACAGCCGCCGCCGAGCGCGTAACCCGCGACCGCCGCGATGATCGGCTTGCGGAACGCGGCGAGCCGGTCCCAGCCGCCGAAATGATCGGTCAGGTACATGTCCATATAGGACTTGCTCTGCATCTCCTTGATGTCGGCCCCGGCCGCGAACGCCTTCTCCGAACCGGTCAGCACGACCGCGCCGATGCCCGCGTCGCCCTCGAGCTCGTCGAGCGCGGCGGTAATGTCCACGAGCACTTGCGAATTGAGCGCGTTGAGCGCCTTCGGCCGGTTCAGCGTGATCAGGGCCACCCGGTCCCTGCGCTCCAGCAGAATGGTCTCGAAATCGGTCACTGTCCCTCTCCCGATCGGTGGCGGATTACCGGTGACGATAGCCCAGGCGCGGCGCGGCGAGATTCAGCTCGAATTGGCCCAGCCCCGCGAAGTAGGCGTCCACCTGCGCGGCCGTCACCTCGGCCGAGGTAGCGGGCGCCCAGCGCGGATTGCGATCCTTGTCGATCACCTGCGCGCGAATGCCCTCGACCAGATCGTGGGTGGCCAGCGCGGCGACCGTCGCCCGGTACTCGGCGTTGAGCGCCTCCTCGAGGCTGTCCAGCGTGCGGGCTTGGCGCAGCAGCCGCAGGGTGGCCTGCACCGCGGTCGGCGATTTCGCCGATATGTCCTCGGCCGCGCGGCGTGCCGCGGGTGATTCGTGCGCGCGCAGCCGGGCCACGATCTCCGCCACGGTGTCGGCCGCGTAGCACGCATCGATCCAATCCCGTTGCGCCACAAGCTCGGAGGCGGGCGCGGGCCGGGCGAATTTCGCGATGGCGATCTCCGGGTCGGCGGTGCGCAGCGCATCCAGTAGCGCCGGAATGTCTTGTGCCGGAACGTAATAGTCGGCGAAGTCGGCGGCGATGGCGTCGCCCGCGGCCATCCGCGCGGTGGTCAGCGCGAGGTGCGTGCCGATCTCCCCGGCCGCGTGCGCGAGCAGATACGTCCCGCCCACATCCGGCACGAAACCGATTCCGGTCTCGGGCATTCCGACCGCGGACCGCTCGGTGACGATGCGATGACTGCCGTGCGCCGACAGCCCCACGCCGCCGCCCATCACGATCCCGTCCATCACCACGACATACGGTTTCGAATAGCGCCCGATGTAGGCGTTGAGCGTGTACTCGTCGCGCCAGAACCGCCCCGACGGCGAATCCGGCCCGCCCGCACCGGTTTTCGCGTCCTGGTAGATGGCCACGAGGTCGCCGCCCGCGCACAGGCCGCGCTCCCCCGCACCGGTCACCACGACCGCGCGCACCGCGTCGTCGGACTCCCACTCCCGCAGCGCGTCCAGCACCGCCAGCGTCATCGCGTGCGTCAGCGCGTTGATGACCTTGGGCCGGTTCAGCGTGATCAGCCCGAGCCCGTCCCGCCGCTCGATCAGCATGTCGTCGCTCACACCGCTCCCTTCGCTCGCCGCCCGGCAGGATAGTTGGACGTCCAACCGAACCTAGCCCGACCTAGTCCGCTGGCGCTGTGACACCACTCACCCCTAGAATTAGTTTGACGTCCTAGTATCGGGCGCCAAAGGACTCGCCGGAGGATTCCATGGCCGACCGCCCCGCACTGCACACGCCCGTCCACCCCGTCCGCTTCGTGACGTCGGCCGCCCTGTTCGACGGGCACGACGCCGCGATCAACATCATGCGGCGGATTCTGCAATCGCAGGGCGCCGAGGTCATCCACCTGGGCCACAACCGCGCGGTGAGCGAGGTCGTCGACGCCGTGCTGACCGAGGACGTGCAGGGTGTCGCGGTCAGCTCGTACCAGGGCGGGCACGTCGAGTACTTCGAGTACCTCGCCCAGGCATTGCGGGAGGCGGGGGCCGGGCACGTGCGCATCTTCGGCGGCGGGGGCGGGGTGATCGTGCCCGAGGAGATCGCGCGACTGGCCGACGCGGGCGTGACGATCTTCTCGCCCGAGGACGGGCAGCGGCTCGGCCTGCCGGGCATGATCAACAAACTCATCGAGACCTGCGATGTGGACCTGTCGCTCGAGCCCGCGCCCGTGGACGCCGTGCTGGCCGGGGAGCGCACCGCTCTCGCGCGCACCCTCACCTGCCTGCAACAGGACACGCTGCCCGCATCGGATCTGGCCGCGCTGACCGCCGCGGCCGCCGCGCGCTCGGTGCCGGTGCTCGGCATCACGGGCACGGGCGGTTCCGGAAAGTCCTCGCTCACCGACGAACTCGTGCGCCGCCTGCGGTCGGACCAGCAGGACAAGCTGCGGGTGGCGATCCTGGCCGTCGATCCGACCCGGCGACGCGGCGGCGGCGCGCTGCTCGGCGACCGGATCCGGATGAACTCCCTCGACTCCGAGCACGTCTACTTCCGCTCGCTGGCCACCCGCGGCGCGCACGAACTGCCCACGAACATCGACGCGATGATCCTCGCGTGCAAGGCGGCGGGCCACGACCTGGTCATCCTGGAGACCCCCGGCATCGGCCAGGGCGACGCGGGCATCATCGACCACGTCGACGTGTCGCTGTACGTCATGACGCCGGAGTTCGGCGCGGCCTCCCAGCTCGAGAAGATCGACATGCTCGATTACGCGGATGTGGTGGCCATCAACAAGTTCGAGCGTCGCGGCGCCGCCGACGCGCTGCGCGACGTGTCGCGGCAGCTGGTGCGCAACCGGGAGGCGTTCGGCAGCTCGCCCGAGGACATGCCCGTGTTCGGCACCAGCGCGGCCACCTTCAACGACGACGGCGTCACCGCGCTGTACCAACATCTGGCCACCGCCTTGGCCGCGCACGGCCTGCCCCTCGAACAGGGCGTGCTGCCCCGCGTCGACACCAAGGTCTCCACCCGCTTCGCCCAGGTCATCCCGCCCGCCCGGGTGCGCTACCTCGCCGAGATCGCCGACACCGTGCGCGGCTACCACGCCGAGACGGCGCGGCAAACCCTTGCGGCGCAACGGGTTCAGCGGTTCGAGCAGGTGCTGGGCGAACTCACCGCCGCCGCAGCCGACGAGTCGAACGAGTCCGCGGCCACCGCCGTCGCCGACCTTCTCGACAGGGCCCGCAAGGAGCTGGCTCCCGCCGACGCCGACCTGCTGGCCCAGTGGCCGTCGGTCGCCGAATCCTATCGGGGCGACGAGCAGGTCGTGCGCGTGCGGGACAAGGAATTGCGCACCCCCCTGCGGCGAAACTCGTTGTCCGGCAGCTCGATTCCGCGCGTGGCCCTGCCGCGGTTCACCGACCACGGCGAACTGCTCCGCTTCCTGCGCGCCGAGAACCTGCCCGGCCGCTTCCCGTTCACCGCGGGCGTGTTCCCGTTCAAGCGGGACAACGAGGATCCGGCGCGCATGTTCGCCGGGGAGGGCGACCCGTTCCGCACCAACCGCCGGTTCAAGGTGCTCTCCGAACATTCGGAGGCCAAACGGCTTTCGACGGCCTTCGACTCGGTGACCCTCTACGGCCACGATCCGGCCGAACGCCCCGACATCTACGGCAAGGTCGGCACCTCCGGCGTCTCCATCGCCACGCTCGACGATATGAAGGCGCTCTACGACGGTTTCGACCTCACCGCGCCGACCACCTCGGTGTCGATGACCATCAACGGGCCCGCGCCCACCATCCTGGCGTTCTTCCTCAACACCGCGATCGACCAAGCGCTGCAACGCTTCTCCGCCGCCGAGGGCCGCGAGCCGAGCGCCGAGGAGGCCGCCGCGATCCGCGCGGACACCCTCGCCACCGTGCGCGGCACCGTGCAGGCCGACATCCTCAAGGAGGATCAGGGCCAGAACACCTGCATCTTCTCCACCGAGTTCAGCCTGCGCATGATGGCCGACATCCAGGAATGGTTCGTGCGCAACGGAGTTCGCAACTTCTACTCGGTGTCGATCTCCGGCTACCACATCGCCGAGGCGGGGGCCAATCCGATCAGCCAGCTGGCGTTCACGCTGGCCAACGGATTCACCTATGTGGAGGCGTATCTCGCGCGCGGCATGCACATCGACGAGTTCGCGCCGAACCTGTCGTTCTTCTTCTCCAACGGCATGGATCCGGAGTACTCGGTCATCGGGCGGGTCGCGCGCCGCATCTGGGCGATCGCCATGCGGGACAAGTACGGGGCGAACGAGCGTTCGCAGAAACTCAAGTACCACGTCCAGACCTCGGGCCGCTCGCTGCACGCACAGGAGATGAGCTTCAACGACATTCGCACCACGTTGCAGGCGCTCATCGCGATCTACGACAACTGCAACAGCCTGCACACCAACGCCTACGACGAGGCGGTGACGACCCCGACCGAGGATTCGGTGCGCCGCGCCCTGGCCATCCAGTTGATCATCAACAAGGAGTGGGGCCTGGCGATGAACGAGAACCCGCTCCAGGGCAGCTTCATCATCGACGAGCTCACCGATCTGGTCGAGGAGGCGGTGCTCGTCGAGTTCGAGCGCATCTCCGAGCGCGGCGGCGTGCTCGGCGCGATGGAGACCGGGTACCAGCGCGGCCGCATCCAGGACGAGTCGATGCTCTACGAACAGCGCAAACACGACGGCACGCTGCCCATCATCGGCGTCAACACCTTCCGCAATCCGCACGGCGACCCGCGACTCGAACTCGAACTGGCCCGCGCCACCGAAGCCGAGAAGCAGTCCCAACTCGACCGCACCCGCGACTACCGGACCCGCCACCGCGACGAGGCGCACGCCGCGCTGGCCCGGCTGGAGGCGGCCGCCCGCACCGACGACAATGTCTTCGAGGTGCTCATGGACGCCGCCCGGGTGTGCACGTTGCAGCAGGTCACCGACACCTTCTTCACCGTCGGCGGGCAGTATCGCCGCAACGTGTGAGGTTGACATCGCCGGGGTCCGCGGGTCTGATGGGGGAGATCCGGTCTCCGGCGACGGGAGGGCATATGCGGTTCGATCCGTTCCGTCGTCCCCGTCGCACCGACCGCGCCGACGCGGTGATCACCGGGGCCGGTAGCGGCATCGGGCGCGCGTTGGCGCTGGAGTTGAGCAGGCGCGGCGGGCGCGTCGTCTGCGCCGATATCGATGAGGACCGCGCCCGCGCGACCGCGGCGGCGGCCCCGGGCGAGGCGCTCGGCGTGGCCTGCGACGTCACCGACTGCGATCGGGTCGTCGCCCTGGCCGACACCGCCCGCGACTGGTTCGGCGGGGAGCCCGACATCGTCGTCAACAACGCGGGCATCGCCCAGGCCGGTTCGGTGGTCGGCGTGGTCCCGCTGCCGGAGTGGCATCGGGTGCTCGACGTGAACCTGTGGGGTGTCGTGCACGGCTGTCAGGTCTTCGCGCCCCGGCTGCGCGCGGCCGGGCGCGGCGCGATCGTCAACACCGCCTCGGCCGCCGCGTTCGGCACCGCGCCGCGCATGGCCGCCTACAACGTGAGCAAGGCCGGGGTGCTGGCGCTGTCGGAGACGCTGGCCGCCGAACTGTCCGGCACCGGCGTGATCGTCACGGCGGTGTGCCCGACCGCGGTGAAAACCAATATCCTGCACAGTGTTTCGTTCCCCGACGCGAGCTCCGAGCGGCTCGGCGAACGCCTGGTGCGCTGGACCGGCCGGTCCCCCGACGCCATCGCGCGCAATGTCCTCGACGCGGTCGATCGCGGCACGCTGTACGCCGTGCCGCAGCTCGAGGCCAAGGCGATCTGGCACCTCAAACGCCTGCTGCCCGCCCCCTACACCCGGATGGCCGGATTGCTGGAGCGACTGGTGCGCTGAGCGGCCCTCAGGCCACGAAGGCGCCCGCCAGCTGATCGGTCAGAGTGGCGCGCGCGGTGACCAGCGACGGGCCGTACCAGGTGAGGCTGCGACCCTCCACCAGCGCGACCGGGATGCCGGGGAAGGCGTCGGGGCCGTCGTCGGCGGTGAAGACGTACGGCTCGTCGGGCAGGACCGCCAACTCCACTCCGCCGCGCACTTCGTCCTCCGACAGTCGGGGATACCGTTCGGGCCGGTCGGCGTGCACGAGCCGCAGACCCAGTCGGCCCGCCAGATCGGCGGTGAAGGTGTCGGCCCCCACGACCATCCACGGATTGCGCCAGATCGGAATCACGGCGTCCCGCAACGGTTTCGGAGCCGGGACGCGCCACGCCCGCTCGGCCTCGTCCAGCCAGCCGGGGCGGCCGACGCCGAGCGCGACCTCGAAAAGCCTTGCCAGCGAATCGAATGCCTCGTCCAACGTTCGAATCCTGGTGACCCACACGGGTATTCCGGCGACGCGCAGCCGATCCACGTCGATGCGCCGGTTCTCCTCCTGATTGCACACCACCAGATCGGGCGCGAGTTCCACGATCCGCCGCACATTCGGATTCTTCGTCCCCCGCACCCGCTCGACCGCCAGATCCGCTGGGTGCGTACACCATTCGGTCGCCGCCACGAGCAACCCCGGGCAGCTGTGCGCGATGGCCTCCGTCAGCGACGGGACCAGCGAGACCACGCGGCCCACGGGCCGGGACAGCCGCACCTCCGCACCGAGATCGTCGCGCATGACTTCACGATAGCCCGCCCCAGCGCCCCGCCCGAGGCGAGTCCCCGCGCCGCTGGCTGATCGCGGCCGAGGCCAGGCGCAGGCGCAACCCAACGCGACACGGCGTCACGGCAACCCGCGATAGAGCTCCCGCAGATCGCGCAGGCCCGCCTCCGCGGTGCGCTCGTCCTCGGCGGTCATGCGCAGCGCCTGCCGCAGCGGGACGGGATCGAGATCCTCGTACGCCGGGCGGAATTCGGGCACGGGCAGGGCGGGCAGGTCGGTGTTCTCGCCGTAGAGATCGTCGGAGACGGTCGGACCGTCGTCGGACTGCACCCCGCCGATGAGGGTGTCCAGATCGAGTCCGCGCAGCACGAGCATGACCGAGGGCTGCTCGTCGAGTCGCTCGGCGATGATGTAGCAGAGCGCGGCGACGTGCTTGCACGGCCAGCCCGAATCCGGGCAGGTGCAGGCGAAGTCGAGTTCGGCGGCGGTGGTGGGCAGCAGCAGCGGGCCCAGTTCCTTCGGCAGCGCGCCGGAGGCCAGTTGGGCGAGCATGCCGGGCGTGCCGCGCACCAGCTCGATCAGTTCGTCGAGCCGCTCGTCGCGGAGCTTGCGCATGGTCAGCGCGGCCGCGAACGGACGCGGCTGGCTGCCCTGCACCTCCGCGGACACCGCGCCCGGCTCGAGGTGATAGGTCACCACCTGCCCCGAACGCGCGTAGGAACGGCCGCGCGCGAGCCGCCCCGCATCGGCGACGTCCTCGATCGCCTCGATGAACGAGCGCCCCCACCAGGTGCGCGCGAACGAGCCGCGGCGGCTGCGCGGTTCCACCCCGCCGCGCACCGGCAGGCGTTTGCCGTATTTGCTGTAGTCCTCGAAGGAGGTCATTCGCCCACCGCCTCGGGGCCGAGCGCGAACAGCTCGCGCAGCTCGTCGGAACTCAGCTCGGTGATCCAGTTCTCGCCGGTGCCGACGGTCAGGTTCGCCAATTCCTGTTTGCCGCCGATCATGTCGTCGATGCGCTCCTCGATGGTGTCGACGCAGACCAGCTTGCGCACCTGCACATCGCGGCGCTGGCCGATGCGGAACGCGCGATCGGTGGCCTGGTTCTCCACCGCCGGATTCCACCAACGGTCCAGGTGCACAACGTGATTGGCGGCGGTGAGGTTCAGCCCGGTGCCACCGGCCTTGAGCGACAACAACATCAGCGGCGGACCGTCGTCGTGCTGGAACCGGTCGACCATGGCGTCGCGGGCCTTCTTCGCCACACCGCCGTGCAGGAACGGGACCGTCGTGCCGAACCGCTCCGCGAGGTAGGGCGCGATCAGCTCGCCGAACTCCCGGAACTGGGTGAACAGCAGGGCCTTCTCGCCGTCGGCGACCACGGACTCGAGCACGTCCTCGATCAGCGCCAGCTTCCCGGAGCGATGCTGCCCGCGCCGCAGCACGCCCGACCCGTCGCCGAGATAGTGGGCGGGATGGTTGCAGACCTGTTTGAGCCGGGTCAGCGCGCCGAGCACCGCGCCCTTGCGGGCCATGCCCTCCGATCCGCGCAGCTTGGCGACCATATCGTCGACGACGGCCTGATACAGCGCCGCCTGCTCGACGGTGAGATTGGCGCGCACGGTCATCTCGATCTTGTCGGGCAGATCCGAGATCACCGCCGGATCGGTCTTGACCCGCCGCAGCACGAACGGCGCGGTGATCGCGCGCAGCCGGGTGACCGCGTTCTCGTCGCGTTCCCGTTCGATCGGCACCGCGAAGCGGGAGTGGAACTCCGACGCCTTGCCGAGCAGTTTCGGCGCGGCGAAGTCGAGGATCGACCGCAGCTCCTCGAGCCGGTTCTCCACCGGAGTTCCGGTGAGCGCCAAGCGATGTCGGGCCGGGACGCGGCGGGCGGCGCGCGCCTGCCGGGTGGCGGCGTTCTTGATGTGCTGGGCCTCGTCGAGCACGATCCGCTCCCAGGGCTGGCGTTCCAGCTCCTCGGTGTCGCGGGCGAGCAGGGCGTAGGTGGTGATCATCAGATTCGAATACGCCACGGCCGCATCGAGTTCCGCGCCGCGCCGACGCCCCGCGCCGTGATGGACGAGCACGCGCAGGCCGGGCACGAAGCGTTCGGCCTCGCGCTGCCAGTTGCCGACCACCGACATCGGGCACACCAGCAGCGTCGGGCCGGGAACCGTTGCGGCGGTTTCCCTTTCGTGCGCCAGCAGCGCCAGCACCTGCACGGTCTTGCCCAGACCCATATCGTCGGCGAGGATCGCGCCGCAGTTGAGCCGGTTCATGGTCGCCAACCAGGACAGGCCGCGCAACTGGTACGGGCGCAGCTGGGCCTTCAGACCGGCCGGGGGATCGACGTCGCGCACGGACTTGGTCGAGTCGAACAGCTCCGCGGCCCATCCCGTCGCGCCCGCCCGCTCGACGGGCACCTGCGGGATTCCCGCCGCGCCGACCTCGCCGAGGAACTGGGTCAGGGTGCCCACCGTCTCGTCGGTGCGGCCCTCGAGATAGGCCGCCGCGGCGGCGAGCGTGCGGTGATCGGCCTGCACCCACTGCCCGCGCAGGCGGACCAGATCGGATTTCGCCTGGACCAGACGACTCATCTCGGCCGGGGTGAGGACCATATCGCCGAGCGCCAGCTCCCAGCGGTAGGACACCAACCCGCTGAGACCCACCGCGGTCTCGGTCGCGGCGGGGCTCTGCACGTGGACGCGCATACTCGGCGCGACGATCCGCCAGGCGCGCGGCAGCAGCAGCTGCACACCGGCCTCGCGCAGCACGGTCGCCCCGTGCGCGACGAGATCCCGCACGACCTCGGTGGGCAGCAGGAAGTCCATGCCGCGCGGATCGCGGGGCAGCTCGCGCAGCAGCGGGTACGCCCGCACGGCGGCGGTCACCTTCTCCCCGGCCAGGCGGACCAGGCTCGGATCGCCGTGCAGCGGAACCGCTTGCGGCGCTTCGCCTTCCGCGCGCAGACAGACCTCCAGCCGCCACAGCGCGTCGAGACTGTCGTCCGCGGCGTCGTCGTCGGGTTCGAGCAGGCGCAGGACCAGTTCGGGTTCGCCCGCGGTGAGGCTGGTCCGCCAGTGCTCGAGAGCCGTCGCCACGCGATGCGATCCGGCGGGCAGCGGCACGTCCGCGAGCAGCGCCGACAGCAACGGGTGCGCGGAGTCGAGGCGCGGCGCGTGCAGCCGCGCGATCGGGTCGGTCAGTTCCTCGACCAGATCCTCTAGGACGGTGGCGGGGCGGCCGGGCAGGCGCAGCGCGGGCGGCATGGCCACCGCGAGTTCGGCGAGCCACGCGCGTTGCCGACGGCCGCCGACCAGCCGCCAGCGCACCCACCAGTCCCCGTCCTCGCGCCGCAGTTCGGGCACGATCCGGCCCGCGCGCACCCACCGCTCGACGCCGAGCGCGACGTGGGCGAGGAAGCGCAGATCGGCGGCGACGGTGGCGGCCGGAAGGGATTGCAGCAGAACGCGAGCGGCGGCGTCCGGGGCGAGGGCGTGTGCGAGCACCTCGGTCTCCACCGGCCCGTCGGGACCCGCGACGAGTACGGTCGCGCGATGCCGGAAGCGGGCCGTCTGCACGATCGACCCCAGCGGGACGGGCGGGACGGCGCTGTCGTCACCGGCATCGGGCCGCCGCCACAGCAGCAGCCCCGAGCCCGGTGTCCACAACCCGTGCAGCATGGGTCCATCCAAGCAGCCGGCACCGACACGATGCGCCGCGACCGTGGCCTTTCCTTCTGCGATGGCACGGCACATACTGAGATATCCGCTGGTCACAGCCGATGAAACACCTGTGCGACCGAGAGGGCGGCACGATGACCATCCTGCTCCAGGTTCTCGAACAGAGTTTCACGCCGACCACCCCGTGGGAGCGGCGCAAATTCACCTTCGTCGACGCGGCCAAGATCGTCGGCATGCGACTCGACGGCCAGTGCGGCGTCTGGCTGGATCTGTCGCGACCGGGTGAATCCCAGCGCCTGGCCTGCACCCGCGACCCCCGCGACGCCATCACCTTCCTGCTCACGACCTTCGCCAAGATCGCCGAATGCGAGGACCGCGGCGGCTCGTGGGTCATCGGGCACGACGGCGAACGCGTCGAAACCCTCGCGGCCACCCGGTTCCCGCCCACCGCCGTGGACCTGGCCTCCGATCAACTCCTGGCCCGCGCCTGGATGTGAACCTGTCGGTGCCCCCGTGTACAACCTGACGGGTGCGCTGGGGGAAGTACGGCTTCGGACTCGCGACGGTTCTGGCGACGGCACTGACCGCCGCCTGCTCGATCCTGGGCACCGACCCACCGGCCCCCGGCAGCCCACCCCGAGCCGAACTCGAACGCCTCCTCGGCGTCGTCCGCCTCCTCGACACCCGCCCACCGCTGCGCGGCTACGAACGCGGCTGCCAGGCCGCCCAAGCCTGCGTCTTCGGCCCCGCCTGGTCCGACGACCACGACGGCCCCGGCGGCCACGACGGCTGCGACGCCCGAAACACGGTGCTGGCCAACCAATTACACGAGGTCCACTACCGCCCCAACACCCACGACTGCGTCGTCCAATCCGGCACCCTGAACGACCCCTACACCGGCCGCCGAATCCCCTTCACCCGAACCAACCCCCGCACGGTCCAAATAGACCACGTCTACCCCCTAGCCGCCGCCTGGGCCATGGGCGCCCCCACCTGGCCCCTCCCCCACCGCCTCCGCTTCGCCAACGACATAGTCTTCAACCTCCTGGCCGTAGACGGCGAAACCAACGAATCCAAGGGCGCCCGCACGCCTTCCGACTGGCTCCCCCCATCCGCCGCCTACCACTGCTTCTACGCGGGCAAGTACCTGACCGTCGCGATCCACTACGACCTACCGATCACCAAGGCCGACCATCGAGCGCTCACCAAGGTCGCCTCCAGGTGCCCGTGAACCGTTCCACCACAAGGATTTCCGACCCCGGCACCGCTTGTTTCCGCGCCCGGTACGGCCTAGGGCGTCCCCTTGTCCCCCCGCCTGGTCCGGCCCAGGGCACCCATGTTCCCCGATCCGACCCAGGGCCACCCATGTTCCCCGGTCGGGCCCAGGGCCACCCATGTTCCCCAGTCCGGCCCAGGGCCCCCTTGTTCCCCGCCCGGTCCGGCCTGCGGGCCGGGCGGGGATCTCACACGGTGGCCACAGGCCGGTCGGGATCGCTGGACCACTGCGACCAAGACCCCGGATAGAGCGCGGCGTCGATCCCCGCGACGGCGAGGGCGGCGATCTGGTGGGAGGCGGTGATCCCGGACCCGCAGTAGACCGCCACCGGACCCGTACCGAGGGTGACGAAGCGGTCCCGGAGCTCATCGGCAGGCTTGAAAGTCCCCTCCGGCGTGAGATTTTCGGCCGTCGGGGCGCTCAAGGCCCCCGGGATGTGGCCCGCTCGGGGATCGATCGGCTCGGACTCACCCCGATAGCGGTCCCCGGCCCGGGCGTCGAGCAACAGCCCGGACCAACTCGCCGCCCCGTCGGCGTCGATCGTCGGCATATGCCCCGAGGTCAGCACGATGTTCCCGGGCTCCGGCGCGGGTGCGTCCCCGCGCGCGAGTTCGCCACCGGCGCGCTCCCACGCGGGCAGGCCCCCGTCCAGAATCCGTACGTCTCCCACACCGCCCCAACGCAACAACCACCAGGCCCGAGCCGCCGCCATCCCGCCCGTCGCGTCGTAGACCACCACCGGCTCCCCGGCCCGCAAACCCCAACTGCGCGCGCACTTCTGGAGATGAGCCGGATCGGGCAGCGGATGCCGGCCGCGGCCGGGCGAGGGCGGTGCCGACAGCTCGGTCTCGAAATCGACGAAGACGGCCCCGGGAATGTGCCCGTCCAGATAATGCTGCGGCCCGTCCGGATCCCCCAGCGCCCAGCGCACATCCAGCAGATGCGGCCGGGAACCGTTGTCGGACAGCGCTTTCCGAAGGTCATCGGCCGAGATCAATACCGCGGTCAAGCCAGCTCCTGTTCTCCAGATCTGTACCCTGTCGCGAAACACCCTCACCCTACGCCCGAACCCAGCGCCCAGCGCACCGCCAACCCCACGACCAGCGCCCAGAACGCGGCCCCGATCCCGAAGATCGCGACCCCGGACGCCGCCACCAGAAACGTGGCCACCCCCGCGATCCGATGCTCCGCCGCGCTCAGCGTCGCCGTCAGCGCGGCACCCAGCGTGGCGATCAGGGCAAGTCCCGCAACGGTTTCCAGCACCCCCTTCGGCGCCGCCGCCACCAGCGTCACGAAGGCCCCGGACGCCAACGCCACCACCAGATACGTGCTCCCGGCCGCCATGACCGCGATCCACCGCCGCCGCGGATCCGGATGCGCCCCGGGCCCCGCCGTCAACGCGGCGCTCAACGCCGCCAGATTGATCGCGTGCCCGCCCGCGGGCGCCCCGATCATCGTGCCGACCCCGGTCGTCGCCATGGCCGCCCGCCACGGCACCCGATACCCGAACGAACTCATGATCGCGGTCCCCGGAATGTTCTGCGCCGCCATGGTCACGATGTACAGCGGCACCGCCACCCCGATCACGGCCTGCCAATTGAAATGCGGCGCAACGAGTTCCACCCGAGGAGCCATCTCCGACCACGCCACCGACCGATGCGTCACCGCGATATCGATCCCCGCCCCCACCGCCGCGACCAGGAACGCCGCCAGCACCGCCCACCGGGCCGCGAACCGCTGCAACACCAGCCACGTCACCACCACCGGAATCACCACGGCCGGACTGACCACCACCGCGTGCACCGGCGCCAGACACAACGGCATCAACACCCCCGCCAACATGGCCTGCGCGATCTCCGCCGGAATCGCCGCGATCAACCTCCCCAACCGCTCCCAGAACCCCGTCACCACGATCAACACCCCCGTCACCACGAACGCCCCCACCGCCGCGGGCCACCCACCCGCCACCGCCCCCGTACTCGCCAACAGCGCCGCCCCCGGAGTGGACCAGGCCAACGAGATCGGCATCCGATACCGCCAACTCAGAATCATCATCCCCACGGCCTGCGTCACACACACCGCCGCCAACCCCGAAGCCGCCTGCCCCGGCGACGCCCCCACCTTCGTCAACCCCGCCAAAACCACCGCGAACGAACTGGTCAACCCCACCAGCGCCGCGACCACCCCCGCCCCGATCGGCTGCCCCACCCCCACAGCCCGCTCCCCCACGGCCGCACTCTCCACACCACTACTCACCGAGCCATCCTCACCAATCCCCCACCCCCAGTCACCATCCACTCCCCCAAAACTGGCCTGATTTCCCCAACGCCCGGCAACCCAGCCGCACCCTTTATTCGAATCCGCACCCCTTCCAGGGCTACACAACGGGTGCGGATCCGAACAAGGGGTGCGGCTGGGTTGCCGGACGGGGGGTGGGTCAGCGCTTTCGGGCTGTGCCGACGACCAGGGGGACGATGGTGGACATCATTGTCGGCATTTGGCGGTGGTCGATGCTTTCGATCTCGAAATCTGTTGCGGCCAGGTAGGATTCGAAGTCGCGGTTGGCGTGGCAGCCGTCCGCGAGGCGCCGTTGCATCGGCGTCAGCAGGTCCTGGAAGAACGCTCGGACGCCGGTGCCTCGGACGTGCTCGTGGAAGAGGAACCGGCCGCCCGGCCGCAGGACCCGGTGCACCTCACGCAGGGCGCGGGCGGGGTCGCGGACCGAACAGAACACCAGCGACGCGGTGACCGTGTCGAAACTGCCCTCGGGGAACTCCAGATTGTGCGCGTCACCATCGACGATCGTGACGGCGGCCGGGGTATCGGTCCGCTCCGCGAGCCGCGCCCGCAGCGCCGCGTTCGGTTCGAGCAGGACCAGCGCGTCGAGATCGCCGGGATAGTGCGGTACGGAAAGCCCGTTCCCCGCACCGATTTCGAGGGTGCGGCCCCGCGCGTGCGCGAGTTGCTCGCGGCGCATATCGGCCTGCCCGGCCCGATCGACGCGGGACATGAAATTCGGGTACCAGCTGGCGAAGACGCGCTGACCGAACGTTGTGGTGGTCATGGTGATCGAGTGTGGCGGGCCAGGGCGACCGGTGTCATGGCCGTTTCGGGCCATCATCGATGGCGGGAACGGGTGATGCGCCCGCGGTGTCCGGGACGATGTTCTCCTGTCGTGAGAATCCGCACGACCGGTGAGAGGTGGCTCATGTTGCGCGTCGAGGATCAGGTCGTCCGTCATGTGCGAACGGTCGGCGGCGACGTCGCCTATTCGGCGGTCGGCAGCGGCCCCGCCCTGCTGATCGGCGGATGGTGGTGCAGCCACCTGGCCCTCAACTGGGAGGACCCGCTGTTCCGCGGGTATCTGTCCCGGCTCGCCGACCGCTTCACCGTCATCCGCTACGACCAGCCCGGCCGTGGCCTGTCCGGTGGCGGCGGCGCTCCCCTCGAACTCGAGGCCGAGATCGCCGTCACCACAGACCTTCTCGACGCCCTCGGCCTGGAGCGCGTGGCGATTCTCGGCGCGTCCTCCGGCGGGGCCGTCGCCGCCGGACTCGCGGCCCGCCTCCCCCGCCGCGTCCACCGCCTCGTGCTCTACGGCGCCTTCGCCCGCGGCGCGGACCTCGCCCCCGAGGCCGCCCGCCGCGCCATGGTCGACACCATCGCCACCCACTGGGGCCTCGGCTCCCGCCTCCTCGCCGACGTCTTCGTCCCCGGCGCCGACAACGCCGAACGCAAACGCTTCGCCCAATTCCAACGCCTGTCCGCCACCGCCGACCAGGCCGCCCGCTCCCTGGCCGCCACCTACGCCCTCGACGCCACGAATCACCTTGCGGCAGTGCGAATCCCGACCACCGTCCTGCATCGGAGAGACGACCGAGCCGTCCCCTTCCCCCTCGGCCTCGACGTGGCCCGCCGCCTCCCCCGCGCCACCTTCGTCGAACTCCCCGGCGAGGACCACTTCCCCTGGCGCGGCAACGCCACCGCCGTAGCCGACGAAACCCTCCGAGCCCTCGGCCACCCCCTCCCACCCCGCCCCACCCCACCGGGCCCCCAAGCCCTCACCCCCCGCGAACGCGAAATCCTCCACCTCGTCTCCCAGGGCCTCACCGACCACCAAATAGCGGCCCACCTGACCCTCAGCCCCCACACCATCCACCGCCACATAGCCAACGCCCGCACCAAACTAGGCGTCCGCTCCCGAGCCGCCGCCGCAGCCGCCCTCCACCCCTAACCCCCCCGCCCCGGCAGCCCCCGCCGCACCCCTTATTCGAATCCGCACCCCCTCTAGCGCCCCACAAAGGGTGCGGATCCGAATAAAGGGTGCGGCTGTGATAATAGAAACTAATACTATTGCGACGGTTCAGCTCTTGCGGCACATGAATTTCGGGGAAGCCAGGAATACCCTATCGTATTAGAAAGTGCTTTGACCGACAGCGACGGAGTCGCATACAGCGAGGGCGCTTTTGGTTGAAAGGTTGCAATACTCGATGATCGACGCTCCGAGCGTCTGCCCGTACACAATCGCTTTACCCGGTAGGCCGCGCGACGGCACGGACCGCAACCGGATGATTGGCTAAAGGATCTCCTTGTGAGCTATCTTCCGGATGACAGCCGGCAACAGGGCGTGTTCGGCCGCCAAGACACGCTGCGCCAGCGTTTCCACCGTATCTTCGGCCAGGACAGGAACGTAGGACTGCGCAATCACTTCACCCGCGTCGTATTCCTGGGTGACGAGATGGACCGATGGCCCGCTGAATTGGTCCCCTGAGGCCAGCACGGCCGCGTGTACGGCCTGACCGAACATTCCCGGTCCGCCGTGGCGGGGCAACAATGCGGGGTGAATGTTGAGAATACGCGACGCGTATTCTCTGCGGGTCCTGTCGCCGACCTTCTTCATGTAGCCAGCCGTCACGACCCAGTCGATCCGATGTTCGCGCAGGGCAACTCGCATCGCTTCGTCGAGGTCATCCGGATTCGCGTACGTTCGCCCCGACATATGGAGGGCTGGGATACCGTGTTCGCGCGCGAAGGCGAGCGCCCCCGAACCGCTGTTGTTGCTGATGACCAGCGCAATGCAGAATCGAGAATCGTCTGCGAGCGAGGCTCGATGCAACGCGCGCAGATTCGACCCCTTGTGCGAGGCAAGTACTGCGACTCGGATCTCCGGCATGCCGTGCAGTGTCTCATAATGCCGATAAGGGCGCCGTGCACTGCACCTAACGGAACGATCCGGCCAAGCGTTCACTGGCCTACACCCATGGCCGAGTCTCGATGGAATGGTTGGCATGACTGTTATGTGCTGTGGCCCCACATAATCCACCGTCACGTCGTCAATGCCGCACCAAACTCGGCGTTCGCCCCGAGCCGCCACCGCGTCCGCCCTCCGAACGCACCATTTCACATAAGCACAAAGTTTAGTGTCCACGCCCCCTCACCGTGGGATTCGAACCAAACCCACCGCGGCCACGAATGAACAAGGCCCGCTACCTAGACGCCCACGACACCAATCTCGACAGGCCGGACTGGAAGCTGCACCTCGAGTCCGGTTACCGGAACAACCGAGAAGCGATAGAAGCCGTGGAGCGAGCCAGCCTCCAAGCTACGAACGCGCGATCCAAGACGAAAACACCCGCACCGCCGACCACTGACCGCCACCCCAGCCGCACCCTTTATTCGGATGCGCACCCCTTGTAAGGCCATGCAGGGGGTGCGAATCCAAGTAAAGGGTGCGGCTGTGTTGCCGAACCTGGGGTTGCCGAACCTGGGGTGGCGGGCGGGTCAGCGAGGGGCGCGGGCGTTCGAGAGGCGTTGGAGCAAGGGCGAAGTCCGCGGCCCCACAAGCTGGCGCATGACCAACGCCATATTCGTCCGTTCCACCCCCGGAATCTTCAAAATCTGCCCAGCGATCCGATACAGATCATCCGCATCCCGCGCCACCACCCGAACAGTGAGATCCGTAGGCCCCGTCATCCCACACACCTCCGTCACCTCCGGAACCTCCGCCAACTCGTCCACCACCGAATCCAGCTTGTGCTGATCCACCACCACCGCCACGAACGCCGACAACGGATAGCCCAACGCTCGCGGGTCCACCCGACGTTCGAAGCTGCCCAGCACCCCGCCCGCCTCCCAGCGCGCCAGCCGCGCCTGAACCGTATTGCGCGACAACCCCAATCGCGTGGCCAGCTCCACCCCCGTCGCCCGGGGGTTGGCCACCAGTTCGAGCAACAACCGGGCATCCGTCGCGTCGACCACCGCGTTGACAGGTTCTGCACTGGACATGCGATGCAGTATGACAGCAATCAGCGGCCGGACGACGAGCATTCTGCACAGTTGCCGTGTGGTGACTTGCGCAAATCGCCCAGGCGTGGATGCTGTGAGTTACAGCACATCGATATGTCGCGATACCCGGAGACCCCGGCAGCGCGATGAACAGGAGGCGATGGGCATGGCCGACAGAGCCACCTACCCGGTGCAGTTGGTTCAACCGGACGGACGACGGGTGTTCGATCGGGAGCACGCGGCGTCGGTCGCGGATGTGGGACCCACAGAGCTGCGCGAACTCTACGAGGACATGGTGGTCGCCCGCCGGATCGACACCGAGGCGACCGCACTGCAACGGCAGGGGCAGCTCGGGCTGTGGGCGCCGCTGTTCGGGCAGGAGGCGGCTCAGGTCGGTTCGGCCCACGCCCTGCACCGCGACGACTACGTGTTCTGTAGCTATCGCGAGGCGGCCGTGGCCTACTGCCGCGGCGTCGATCCGGCGAAGATCACCCGGCTGTGGCGGGGGGTCGCGCACCACTGCTGGGATCCGGCCGAGATCAATATGACCAATCCGGCGATCGTGGTCGGCGCCCAGGGTTTGCACGCCACCGGCTACGCCTACGCCGCGCATCTCGAGGGCGCGGAGATCGCGGTGGTCGCCTACTTCGGCGACGGCGCGACCAGTCAGGGCGATATCGCCGAGGCCCTGGGTTTCGCCGCCTCGTGGAGCGCCCCGGTGGTCTTCTTCTGCCAGAACAACCAGTGGGCGATCAGCGAACCGGTCCGCGTCCAGAGCCCCACCCCGATCGTGCGGCGCGCCTACGGCTACGGCATCCCGGGTGTGCAGGTCGACGGCAACGACGTGCTCGGCGTCCTCGCGGTGACCCGGCAGGCGATCGCCCGCGCCCGGTCCGGCGGCGGCCCGTCCTTCATCGAGGCCATCACCTACCGCATGGGCCCGCACACCACCGCCGACGACCCGACCCGCTACCGCACCGCGGCCGAGACCGAGGTGTGGCAGCGCCGCGACCCCATCGATCGAATGCGCCGCCTGCTGGAGCGAGAAGGCTTGTGGGACAACGCCTTCGAGCACCACGTCAAGGACCGGTCCGACGAGGTCGGCGCCCGTGTCCGCACCGCCACTCTCGAACTCCCCGACCCCGATCCGAGCGAGCTGTTCGACCACGTCTACGCCGCGCCGCATCCCCTGATCGACGAGCAGCGCGCGGCCCACCTGGAGGGAGTCCGCTCGTGATCACCACCTTCGCCAACGCGCTCAACACCGGCCTGCGCCGAGCCCTCGAGGACGACCCGAGCGTCGTGTTGATGGGCGAGGACATCGGCCGCCTCGGCGGCGTCTTCCGCGTCACCGACAGCCTCCAGAAGGACTTCGGCAACAACCGCGTCATCGACACCCCACTGGCCGAATCCGGCATCGTCGGAACGGCTTTCGGCATGGCGCTGCGCGGCCTGCGTCCGGTCTGCGAGATCCAGTTCGACGGCTTCGTCTACCCGGCCTTCGATCAGATCGTCTCGCAGGTCGCCAAGATCCACTACCGCACGCAAGGAAAAGTCAACGCACCCTTGACGATTCGCATTCCGTTCGGTGGCGGCATCGGCTCGGTGGAGCACCACTCCGAATCCCCCGAGGCGTACTTCGCGCACACCGCGGGTCTGCGCGTGGTCGCGCCGAGCAACCCCGCCGACGCGTATCTCATGCTCCGCCAGGCGATTTCGGCGGACGATCCGGTGATCTTCTTCGAACCGAAACGCCGCTACTGGGACAAGGCCGAGGTCGATTTCGCCGCCCTCGACGACGACCCCTTCCCGCTGCACCGCGCCCGCGTGCTGCGCCCGGGCGCCGACGCGACGATCGTGGCCTACGGCGGCACGGTCCGCACCGCGCTCACCGCCGCCGAGATCGCCGCGGGCGAGGGCCGCGACCTCGAGGTGATCGACCTGCGCAGCCTGTCGCCGATCGACTTCGACACCATCGAGGAATCGGTGCGCCGCACGGGCCGATTGATCGTGACACACGAGGCCCCGGTCTTCGCCGGGCTCGGCGCGGAGATCGCCGCACGCACGGCCGAACGGTGTTTCTACCACCTCGAGGCCCCGGTCTTGCGGGTCGGCGGCTTCGACATCCCCTATCCCCCGGCTAAGCTCGAACGGCACCACCTGCCCGACCCCGACCGCATCCTCGACGCGGTCGACCGCACGCTCGCCGCCTGATCCGCTCGTTCAGACAGAGGTGCCCGTTGGAAGACTCGGTTGAACCGGACCGGAACGTTCTCGAATTTCGCCTGCCCGACCTGGGCGAGGGCCTGACCGAGGCCGAACTGGTCGCGTGGTCGGTCGCCGTGGGCGACACCGTGGAGTTGAACCAGACCATCGCCGAGGTCGAGACGGCCAAGGCCCAGGTGGCCCTGCCCAGCCCGTTCGCCGGGACGGTCGCGGAGCTGCTCGCCACCCCGGGCGACACCGTGCCCGTCGGCGCGCCCCTGATCCGTGTCCGGGTCGACGCCGCCCCCGAGGGTCGACAGTCGGTACTGGTCGGCTACGGTCCCGAAGCGGAAGCCACATCCCGCCGCGGCCGCAGGAGTCCCGCGGTGGCACACGCCGATTCCGCCTCGACTCGAAACGGGAAAGACGAAGCACCCCAACAAGTTTCGCCTCCCACCCGCCCGGATCCCCAGGGCTATCCCGAGATTCCCGGCCGCCCACCGGCCACCCCCGCGGCGCGCAAGCTGGCCCGCGAACTCGGCATCGATATCGCCTTCGTCGCCGGTTCGGGTCCGGGCGGCGCGGTCACCGTGGAGGATGTGCGCCACGCCGTCCCGGTTTCCCAGCCGCCCAACCGGATTCGCCGCGAGGACGAGTCGGAGGACGCGCCGCGCCCGGTCCCGCACCGGGTGCCGCTCATGCGCCCGGACAGCGGCGTCGTACGACCCGCACCCACGGCGCGCGAATCCCGTACCCCGGTCGGCGGGGTGCGCAAGCGTACCGCCGCGGCCATGGTCGCTAGCGCCCGCGGCATCCCGCAGGCCAGCGCCTTCGTGGCCGCCGACTTCACCGCGTCGATGGAACTGCTCGATCATCTGCGGGCCACCGAATCCTTCGCCGGACTCTCGCTGACTCCGCTGGCTCTGGTGGCCAAGGCGACCCTCGCGGCGATGGCCGAGTTCCCGGGCATCAACACGTTCTGGGACGAGGACAAGCACGAGATCGTCACCAAGCACTATGTGAACCTGGGCATCGCCGTCGCCACCGAGCGGGGGCTGCTGGTCCCCAACATCAAGGAGGCGCACGCGCTGAGCCTGCGCGATCTGTGCCGGGAGATCGGCTGGCTGGCCGATGTGTGCCGCGCGGGCACGGCCACCCCGGCCGATCTGCGCGGCGGCACGTTCACCATCAGCAATGTGGGCGTGTTCGGCGTGGACACCGGTGTGCCGCTGGTGAATCCGGGCGAGGCCGCGATCCTGTGCCTGGGCTCGATCCGCAAGCGGCCGTGGGTCTATCGCGACGAGCTGGCCGTGCGCTGGGTCACCGAACTGGGGTTGAGCTTCGACCATCGGATGATCGACGGCGAGCTGGCGGCCCGATTCCTGGCGACGGTGTCCTCGCTGCTGGAGGATCCGCTCACGCTGTTGGGTCGGGTATGACCAGTTCCTCGGCGACCGCGCGGATCACCGCGGGGATCTCGACCGGTTGCCGGGTGACGTCGTCGACGTAGACGTGCACGAACGTGCCCGTCGCGGCCAGTTCGAGCGCGTCCCCGTCCGCGCGGAAGATGGCCAGGTCGTAGGTGATGCTGGAGTTGCCGAGCCGGGCCACCCGCAGCCCCACCCGCAGTTCGTCGGGGAAGCTGAGCGAACCCAGGAACCGGCAGGAGGTCTGGGCGACGACGCCGATCGCCGGTAGATCGCGAATGTCGGTGCCGGTGGCGTGGATCAGCCACGCGTTGACGGCGGTGTCGAAGTACGAGTAGTAGGTCACGTTGTTGACGTGGCCGTAGTGATCGTTGTCCGCCCACCTGGTCGGCATGGGCCAGAGCACCGGGTAGTCCTGCTGCGTGGTCGTCACCCGCTCGACCTTAGCCAGGGCCGTGATCATGTCGTAACGGAACCGCCCGAGTGGTCACCGGCCGCCGGACGCGCGGGCGACGCCGGAGGGTTCGCGCTCGATCGACGCGGACCCCGAGCGGTGATCGCGCGGGCTCACCCCGTAGTGCCGCTTGAAGGCGGTGCTCAGGGCGAACGCGCTGCTGTATCCGACTCGGCGCGCGATGGATTCGACCGTGGCGTCGGATTCGTGCAGCAGATCGGCCGCCAGCGCCAGCCGCCACTCGGTGAGGAACGCCATGGGCGGCTCGCCGACCAGATCGGTGAAGCGCCGGGCCAGCGCCGCCCGGGACGCGCCCACCTCGGCGGCGAGCGCGGCGACCGTCCAGGGATGGGCGGGATTGTGTTGCAAGAGCCGTAGTGCCTTGCCCACCAACGGATCCGCGTAGGCGTGGTACCAGGCGGGCGCGTCGGCGCGGGCGAACCAGGCGCGCAGCACCGCGATCAGCAGCAGATCGAGCAGCCGGTCCAGCATCGCGCCCTGGGCGGGACGGTCGCGGGCGCTCTCCTCGACGAGCAGATCGAGAATCGGGGAGTCCAACTCCGCGCGCCGCAGCACCACGACCGGCGGCAGCGCCCGCAGCAGGCGACGGCTCGCCGCGCTCTCCTGTTCGTAGGTGCCGGTGACCAACATGGTCGCGGCGTTCGGATCGGTGCCCCAGCCGCGCACGCCCAAACTCCATGTCTCGCAGAGCACTTCGCCCTCGGGCGTGGTGGTGACATTGCCCGGTTCGATGTACACCTGCGGGGCGGTCGCGGGATCGTCGGCGACCGTGTAATGGTCCGGCCCCCGGAACACCGCCACATCGCCCGCGTGCAAGGGCCGCGGCGCGGCGCTCCCCGTCGCCGGATGCGGGATGATCCACCCGTCCCCGCGCACCATCGCCGCCACCGTCAACGGCGCCTCGTCCCGCACCAACAGCGACCACGGCGGATCCAGCAACGACCGCACCACGAACGCCCCCCGCGCCCGCGGCCCCTCGAGCAGGCTCTCCAGCGGATCCACCCCCTGACCCTGACAGACCCGTACGAGGTTCTCAACCCTGTTCCGACAGGACCACGAATCCACCGACCCCGAAACGGTTCCGAACGGTACCGTCGAATCGGTGGACGCTACGACGCTTGCCCCTCCGGTCCGGATCGCGCGCGCCGCGGTGTTCGGGGTGTTCGGGCTCAACGGGTTTCTCGGGGCCATGTGGGTCGTGCACATTCCGGCCGTCACCGAGCGGACCGGGGTCTCCAATGCCACGCTGGGCATGTTGATCCTGTTGATGGCCGGGGTGGCCATCGTCGGTATGCGGGTCGCGGGGCCGCTGGCCGACCGGTTCGGTAGCCGGGTCCTGGTCGCCGCGGCGGCCGGGATGCTCTCGGTGGCGGTCGTCGGACCCGGTCTCGCGACGGGACCGGTCTCGCTGGCGATCGCGCTGATGCTGTTCGGGTTCGGCAACGGCGCGCTCGACGTGTCGATGAACGCGCAGGCCGTGCACGTCGAACGCGCCTACCCCCGGCCGATCATGGGCGCCTTCCACGCGCTGTTCTCCTGCGGCGGCCTCGTCGGTTCGCTGGCGGGCGCGGCGGCGCTGCGCGCGGGCTGGGACATCCGGCTGACCCTCACCATCGCGGCGGTCCTCGGACTGGCGGCCGTGGCCGTGTGCGTGCCGAAGATGCTGGCGCGCACCGGAACCACCGAGGATCCCGCGACCTCGTTCCCGCCCACGCCCGCCGACGGCCCGGACGTCTCCGCGGCCGCGGTCGCGCGCCCACCCGGGCCCGCAGCTCCCGTCGCGCCGCGAGGCACGGGTGATTCGGCGCGGAAAACCGTGCGGCGCAAGGTGTTCGCCCTGGCGGCCATCGCCTTCGCGTTGCTCATGACCGAGGGCGTCGCCAACGACTGGAGCGCGCTGCAACTGCGCGAACACCTAGGGGCCAACGAGGCGACCGCCGCGCTCGCCTTCGCCGCCTTCTCCACGACCATGACCCTCGGCCGATTCGGCTCCGATCGGGTGAGCGGACGCTTCGGTCCGGTCGCGGTGGTGCGCTGGGGCGCGCTGCTCGCGGCGGCCGGGCTGATCGCGATCGTCGCCTCGTCGTGGATTCCGCTGACCCTCGTCGGCTGGGGCTTGATGGGACTGGGCCTGTCCGGCGGCATCCCCCAGATCTTCACCGCCGCGGGCAATCTCGGCACCGAGACCGCCGCCACCGATATGTCCCGCGTGTTCAGCCTCGGCTACCTGGGACTGCTGGCCGGACCGTCGATCATCGGCTGGCTGTCGAAACCGACCTCGCTCACCGCCGCGCTGCTGGTCCCGCTGGCGGCCGTCCTGCTGTGCGCGTGGGGCGCGCGGGTCGTCCGACCAAGTTCTTGACCCAGAGGTCTAAAAGGCTGTAGGTTCGAGACATGGGCAGACCACGCAACTTCGAGGCCGACGCGGTGGTGGAGCGGGCCATGGAGGTGTTCTGGACCCACGGCTACGCCAACACCTCACCGGCCCAGCTCGCCGAGGCCACCGGCGTCGGAAAGGGCAGTCTCTACAACGCCTTCGGCAGCAAACGCGAACTGTTCGATCGAGCCCTCGATCGCTACGACGTCGCGGGAACCGAACTGGCGCAAGCGATTCTGTCCGAACCGGGCGGCACCCGCGAGCGGATCGGCGCGTTCCTGCGCTTCCTCGTCGACACCGACCTGTCCCATCCCGATCGGCGCGGCTGCCTGGCGGTCAACACCGCCACCGAACTGGCCGGGCACGATCCCGAGATCAGACGCGTCGTGCGTCGCATGGCCGAGCACACCCTCGGCGCCCTGCGCACCCGCCTCGAACAGGGCGTGCGCGACGGCGATGTGCGCGCCGACCTCGACCCGCGAGCCACCGCGGAATTCCTGCTCACCACCATCAGCGGCCTGCGCGTCATGGCCCGCAGCTACGACGCGCCGACCCTGCACAGGGTCATCGACACCGCCCTGACCGTCCTCTGACCACCCGGTCCGCATCCCGCGGCCTTCGTCATACCCCAATTTTTGACCCTTAGTTCAAGAAAGGAAATCCCCATGGATCTCGAACTGACCGGCAAGACCGCGCTCGTCACCGGCGCCAGCAAGGGCATCGGCCTGGCCGTGGCCGAGGCGCTCACCGCCGAGGGCGTGCGGGTGGTCGGCGCGGCCCGCACCATCACCCCCGAACTCGAAAAGGCTTCGGTCGCGGCGATTTCCGTCGACCTGGGCACCGCCGAGGGCGCGCGCTCGGTCGTCGACGCCGCCCTGACCGAACTCGGCGGCCTCGACATCCTCGTCAACAATGTCGGCGGCGGCGACGCGGACAAACTGCGGCTGGGCACCCTGCTCGACATCGACGACGACCAGATCCAGAAGATGTTCGACCTCAACCTGTTCAGCGCGATCCGCACCGCCCGCGCGGCCCTGCCCTCGCTGATCGAGCGGCGCGGCGCCATCGTGAACATCTCCTCGATCAACGCCCGCTGGCCCAGCGGCGGCCCGGTCGGCTACAGCGAGGCCAAGGCCGCGCTGACCGCGTTCGGCAAGCGGCTGGCCGAGGAGTTCGGCCCGCGCGGCGTGCGCGTCAACACGGTCTCCCCCGGTGTGGTCGGCACCCCGCTCTGGCGCGATCCGGCCGGATTCGGCTCGAAAGTGGCCGAGGCGAACGGTGTTTCGCTGGACCAGCTGCTCCAGGCGATCCCCCAGCAGTTCGGCATCACCTCCGGCCGCATCACCGAACCCGAGGAGGTCGCCGCCCTGGTGTCCTTCCTCGTCTCGGCCCGCGCCACCAACATAATCGGCGCGGACCACGTCATCGATGGCGGATCGGTCAAGATCCTCTGAGCCGCCGGCGGTCCCCTGCCCCCGGGCAGGGGACCCGGCTTTACTCCCGAACGTGCTTGTGCCGCAACCCGTTCCCGAGCGCCACCGCCGCCGCGGCGAACGAACCCACGCTCAGGATGGCGAAGCTGACGACATAGGCGCGCAGCGACGGAATCCCGGTGTCCCCGATGGTGATCGCGCTCAGCACCGACGCGGTGATGGCCCCGGCGATACTGCCGCCCGCCACGCGGACCAGCGAGTTGATCCCGCTGGCGATACCGCTCTCGCTCATCGGAACGTGCTGCACGGCCAGCGTGCCCAGCGCCGCGTACCCGATGCCGAAGCCGATGCCCTGCAACACATTCGAGACGATCATGTCGTAGCCGTGGCTGTGGAAGATCGCCAGCCAGCCGGTCGCCAGCCCGCCGAACACCGCGCCGATGGCCAGCGTCTTGGCCGCGCCGATGCGGGCCACGATGCGGCCGGTGCGGAACGAGAAGAACGTCATCAGAACCGAACTCGGGATGCCGTACAGCCCCACCGCCAGCACCGAACCCGACAATCCGTAGCCCAGCTTGTCGTGCGGCGCCTGCACGAAATTCGAGATGAGCGTGAAGGATCCGAACATCGCGAAGCCCAGCAGCGCCGAGGCCAGATTCGCCGACGACGACATGGGCCCGACCAGCAGCGGCAACCGCACCAACGGCTGCGCCACCTTCAGCTCCACCAGCACCCACACCACCGCCAACACCGCCGAGGCGGCGAACAGCCCGATCACGCTGGCCGCACCCCACCCCCAGCGCGGCCCCTCGCTGATCGCGAGCAGCAGGCACACCAGCAGCCCGGCCAACAGGATCGCGCCGAGGAAGTCCGGTCGCCCGCCGTGCCGCGCGCCGATGTCCTTGGCGCTCACCTGGATCAGCGCGGTCGCGAGCACCGCGCAGCCGGTGACCATCCAGAACACCGGATGCGGATCGGTCGTCTTGTCCGCGATCACGCCCGTGACGAGCATGCCGATCGTGCCGCCCACCCCCATGGTCCCGCTGACCACGCCGATGGCCGTGGTGAGCCGCTCGCGCGGGAAGGTGTCGCGAATGATCCCGATCGCCAGCGGGATCATCGCCGAGGAGGTGCCCTGCAACGCCCGGCCGACGATGTAGACACCGAGCGAGGTCGCCAGCGCGCACACCACCGATCCCACGATCAGCAGGCCCATGCACAGCAGCACCATGCGCTTCTTGCCGTACATGTCGCCGAATCGCGAAAGCAGCGGCGTCGCAACGGCTCCGGTGAGCAGCGCGGCGGTGAACAGCCACGTCACGCCCGCGACATCGGTGTGCAGCTGCACGAGCAGGCGGGGCAGCAGCGGGATCACGACCGTCTGCTGGAGGGAGACCACCAGTCCGGCCGAGCACAACGCGAGCAGGGTCATTCCGAGATGGGCCGGAGCGCCGGTCCCGGCGGCGGTGCCGCTGGACCGTCCGGCGACGGTCGACGTCATCTTTTCGTCCTCATCTATTACTTAACAAACGTAAGTAAGTTACCCGTACAATAACCGCATGCCGCGCCCGGAAGCAATCTCCCCGCCCGAAATCCACGCTGATGCAGGGCATGTCGCGGAACTGGAACGCGCCATCACGCGGCTGGCGCATCTGCTCACCCGGGCGCGGCGGCACGATCAGACGGTGGCGGCGGCCGGGGTGAACATCGACCGCGCGAACGTGCCGCTGCTGCGAATGCTCGCCGACGCCGGAAAGCCCTTGCGCCTGGGCGAATTGGCGTGCCGACTCGATGTGGAGGCACCGCACGTGACCCGGCAGGTGCAGCGGCTCGAACGCGCGGGCATGGTGTCGCGGGTGCTCGACCCCGACGATCGCCGCGCCCAGCAGGTGCGGCTGACCACGGCCGGGCACGACGCGGTGGACGCGATCTCGGCGGTCATCCGCCGATCGATCCGAGACGCGTTGGCCCAGTGGACATCCGAGGATCTGTCGCTGCTCGCCAGCCTGAACCACCGGATGCTCGACGATTTCGAGATCGCCGCGAGCCGCACCCGGGTCCGCTAGGGGGTTACCGCCTCAGGTCCGGCCACGGCGGGCGGCGCACCGTAGTTACCGCCCGGAAAGATCCGGCCACGGCGGGCGGCGCAGCACCGCGAGGGTGCCGATGACGGCGGCGAGCAGTCCGGTGAGCACGCCCACGAAGGCGATCCGCTCGCCGTCGTAAACCGGTGCCCAGGAGACCTTTTCGCCGTGCACGACGAAGATCCCGAGCGGCCGCGGGCCCGGCCGGAACGGGCCGCCCGACCCCGTCACCGTGATGACCGTGGCCCCGTCGGCCGTCTCGTGCGGAGCGCCGTAGCCCACGGCGTCCCCGGCGGCGGGCAGGCCGAACCGTTCACGAAGCGTCACAGGGGCAGCTTAGAGGAATGGCCCCGGTCCTCGAAGCGGACCGGGGCCATCGCGCGAATCGCCTAGAGCGCCTTGAGCTCTTCGGTGACCGCGTTGACCGACTTCTTGGCGTCGCCGAACAGCATGGAGGTGTGGTCGGCGTAGAACAGCGGATTGTCGATACCGGCGAAACCGGAGTTCATCGACCGCTTGAGCACGATCACCGACTTCGCCTGATCCACGTTGAGCACCGGCATGCCGTAGATAGGGCTCGAGGAGTCCTCGCGGGCGGCCGGATTGGTGACGTCGTTGGCGCCGATCACCAAAGCCACGTCGGTACGGGCGAATTCGCCGTTGATGTCGTCCATCTCCTTGAGCGCGTCATAGGAGACCTCGGCCTCGGCCAGCAGCACGTTCATGTGACCGGGCATCCGGCCCGCCACGGGATGGATGGCGTATTTGACCTCCACACCCTTGCCCTCCAGCAGCGACGCCATCTCCTTGACCGCGTGCTGGGCCTGGGCGACGGCCATGCCGTAGCCGGGCACCACGATGACCTGGTTGGCGTAGGCCATCTGGATCGCGGCGTCGGCGGCGGACGTGGCCTTGGCCTGCTTCTGCTCCCCGCCCGCCCCGCTCGGCGCGGCGCCGCCGCCACCGAATCCGCCCGCGACGATCGCGGGAATGGACCGGTTCATGGCCTTGGCCATGAGGTTGGTGAGGATGGTGCCCGACGCGCCGACGATCATGCCCGCCACGATCATCGCGGTGTTGTTCAACGCCAAACCCGCTGCGGCGGCGGACAATCCGGTCAGCGCGTTGAGCAGCGAGATGACCACCGGCATGTCCGCGCCGCCGATCGGCAGCACGACCATCAGCCCGAGCACCGCCGCCGCCACGAGCACCAGCACCATCCACCAGGTGGACACGCCGTCCTTCGACGCCCCGACACCGATCACCACGGCGGCGGCGACGGCGGCCACGAACAGCAGAATGTTCAACGGCTGCTGCAACTTCCCGATCCCGATGGGCTTACCGGGCAGGATCTCCTGCAACTTGCCGAACGCGATCAGCGAACCCCAGAACGACACCGAACCGATGATCGCCGCGAACAGCGACGCCACCACGATGTGCACGCTGGGCTGCTCCGGAATCCGCGAAAACCCTTGCGTGTTCAGGAATTCCGACAGGGCGATCAACGCGACCGTGCCGCCGCCGACGCCGTTGAACGCCGCCACCAGCTGCGGCATGGCGGTCATCTTGGTGAACCGCGCGGGCGGCACGCCCAGCACCACACCGACGACCAGACCGGCGACGATGATGATCCAGTTGGTGGTGTCGCGGATCGCGATGAACGTCGCGACGACCGCGATGCCCATGCCGATCGCGGCGATCCAGTTGCCGCGCACCGCGGTCTTGGGTCCGGTCAGACCCATCAGACCGTAGATGAACAGCGCGAACGCGACGATATAGAGAATATTGACGAGATTGTCCATGGCCTACTTGCCCGCCTTCTCGCTCGCCGCGGGCTTCTTGCCCTTGAACATTCCCAGCATGCGATCGGTCACCACGAACCCGCCGATCACGTTCAGGGTGCCGAACACGACGGCGATGAACAGGATGATCTGGGTGGCGATCGAGGGATGCTCGATGCGGCCGAGCACCACCAGCGCGCCGAGCACGACGATGCCGTGAATGGCGTTGGTGCCGGACATGAGTGGGGTGTGCAGGGTGTTGGGGACCTTGGAGATGACCGCGAATCCGACGAATCCCGACAACACCAGGATCGCGATATTGGCCAGCAGTTCGGTATACATCAGCTCTGGGCTTCCTTCTCGCGGGTCACGCACGAATCCGCCAGCACCTGATCGGAGAAGTCCGGCGCCAGACGGCCCTCGGTCAGCATCAACTCCAGCAGGGCGGCGATGTTCTTCGAATACAACTCCGACGCGTGCTCGGGCATGGTCGCGGGCAGATTCAGCGGCGAGGTGATCGTGACGTCGTGGCGCACAACGGTTTTCCCGGGTTCGGTCAACTCGCAGTTGCCGCCGGTCTCCCCCGCCAGGTCCACGATCACGCTGCCGGGCTTCATACCCTCCACGGCGGCGGCGGTCACCAGCCGCGGCGCGGGACGACCCGGCACCAGCGCGGTCGTGATCACCACGTCGAAGCCCTTGATGGCGTCCTCGAGGGCCTGCTGCTGCCGGGCCTTCTCCTCGTCGGTGAGCTCGCGGGCGTAGCCGCCCTCACCGGCGGCGTCGATGCCCAGATCCAGCCACTGCGCGCCCACCGAACGCACCTGATCGGCCACCTCGGGCCGCACGTCGTAGCCGGTGGTGCGGGCCCCGAGCCGTTTGGCGGTGGCCAGCGCCTGCAACCCGGCCACACCCACGCCGAGCACCAGCACGGTCGCGGGCTTCACCGTGCCCGCGGCGGTGGTGAGCATGGGGAAGAACCGGGTCGATTCCGAGGCGGCCAACAGGACCGCCTTGTACCCGGCGACATTGGCCTGCGAGGACAGCGCGTCCATCACCTGCGCGCGCGAGATCCGCGGGATCGACTCCACGGCGAACGCCTGCACGCCCGCGGCCTTCAGCGCGCCGATCTTGTTGTCGGCGTTGCGGGGTGCGAGGAATCCGATCAACGTCTGTCCCGAGGACAGCTTGGCGATCTCGGTGTCGCTGGGCGGGGCGACCTTCACGACCACCTCCGCCGACCACGGATCACCGATGGTGGCCCCGGCCGCGACGTATGCTTCGTCCGGGATGAGAGCTCCGGCTCCGGCCCCGGCCTCCACGATCACCTCCACGCCCTGTTTCACCAGGGACGGAACGATCTTGGGCACCAAGGCCACCCGACGCTCGTCGGCGTTGGATTCACGTACGACTCCGACACGCGTCCCGCGCGGCGCGTCCGCGTCTGCGCTTTGCGTTGTCTCCACTGGTCATCTTCCTAACTCGAGCGGCGAGCGAGTAACTTACTTGCTGGTAGGTTCGTGCGAGGATACCTGGTCGCAGGGAAGCCTAACCGAGATCAACATCACAACGAAGGGTGAGGTTCCACGCATTTGCCCCGAACCGAACATCGTCGGGCACTCCCGATTCCGTCTCGTACGCCGTAATGTCGGCGGGGTGAGTGGCTGCATCTTCTGCCGCATCGTCGCGGGCTCGGCACCGTCCACCCGCGTGTACGAGGACGACACGCTGCTGGCGTTCCTCGACATCCGGCCCATCACCCGCGGCCACACCCTCGTCGTACCCAAGCAGCACGCGACCGATCTGGACGAGCTGGACCACGCGCTGGGCGCCCGCGTCTTCACCCTGGGCCACCGCCTCGCCAAGGCCGTGCGGCGCAGCGACCTGAACGCCGACGGCGCGAATCTCGTGCTCAACGACGGCCGTGCGGCCTTCCAGACCGTCGGCCACGTCCACCTGCACGTGGTGCCCCGAAAGCACGGCGACCGTTGGGGTTTCGCCACGGGCTTCGTGTTGCGGCGACCGCACGACACCGAGAGCACGGCCGCGGCCATCCGCGCCGGGCTGGACCGGCTCGAGACCGAGGAGAGGGAGACCCGCGCATGAGTGGCAGCCTGAATCGCGCCGAGATCGTCGCCGCGCTCTCCGACCAGTGGGACGCGCTGGCCCGTCTGGTCGACGACATCGACGAGAACCGTTGGCGCACACCGTCTCCGCTGCCCGGCTGGACGGTGTTCGACGTGCTGGCGCAAGTGGTCGGCACGGAATCGATGCTGCTGGGCGAGTCGATACCGCGGCCCGACACCGACCTGCGCGCCTTCGCGCATGTGCGCAACGACACCGGGGCGCTGAACGAGGCGTGGCTGGAGTCGCTGCGGCCGTTGTCCGGGGCGGGGCTGCTGGAACGCTTCACCGAGGTCACCGACCGCCGCCGGAAAGCGTTGCGCGACACCGACGACGCGGCCTGGCAGGCCGATATCCAGTCGCCGGTCGGGCTGGTCAGCTACGGCCGGTTCATGCGGGTGCGGTTGTTCGACTGCTGGATGCACGAACTCGACATCGCCGACGCGCTGGGAGTGCGCGTGGACGAGGGCGGTGCGCGGGCCGAGTTCGCGGTGGACGAGATCGAGCCGTTCCTCGGCCGCACGGTGGTCAAGCGGGGTAAGGCGCCGGACGGCGCGCGGGTGAGTTTCGCGCTGACCGGCACGGTCCGGCGCGAGCTGCATGTGCGGGTGGACGGGCGCGCGGAACTCGTTGCGGCGCTGGACCGTCCGGCCGATGTGGTGATCGAGCTGGGCTCGGGGTTGTTCGCGCGGTTGTGCGGCGGGCGGGTGTCCGCGCGCGAGCACGCCGAGGAGATCGCGCTGTCGGGCGATCGGGAGCTCGGGCAGCGGATCGTGGACAATCTGGGTTTCACGATCTGATGCGGCTGTTCCTGTCGAGTTATCGATTCGGGGCGCACTACGACCGGTTCGCGGCGCTGGCCGGTGAGCCGGGGCCGATCGCGTTCGTTCCCAACGCCTGTGACGCGTGGCCCGCGGCGTGGAAGGGTGCGATCACGAGCGACGCGGCGCCCTTGCGGCGGTTGGGGTTTCGGCCCGAGGTGGTCGATCTGCGGGAATATGTCGGTCGCACAGGGGAATTGGAGCGGACGCTGCGACGCTTCCCCGTGCTGTGGGTGCGCGGCGGGAACACCTTCGTGCTGCGCGCTCAATTCGCCCGTAGCGGAGCGGATCTCGTGCTGCCAGCGCTGCTGGGTGAGGACGCGCTCGCCTACGCGGGATACAGCGCGGGGGCGTGTCTGCTCGGGCCGGATCTGCACGGTATCGAGATCGCCGACGATCCGGCGGAGGTCCGTCCGGCGTGCGGTATCGACGTGCTCTGGGACGGTTTGGGTTTGGTCGATCGGCGCATCGTTCCCCATGTCGACTCGCCGGGCACCGATCCCGACGGGCTGTGCACCGAGCTGGCCCGCCGCTTTCGCAGCGAGGGTGTGGCGCATTGGGCGCTGACCGATGACGATGCGGTGGTGGTCGACGGGGATCGGATCGAGGTCCTCAGCGGATCCTGAGGCCGTCCCGAACCTCGATGCGAATCGCCACGGTATGCGCGGTGAAAGGTTCGGCGCGGGAAAGGGTTTAGTGTGCGGCGCTGTCCTGCTTCATTTCGTGCGAAAGGAGCTTCACGACAGTGATCGGCACATTCCGCGCGGCGGGGGTCGCGATGACCGTCGGCGCGGTGCTCTGCGGCCCGGCCGTGAATGCCGGGACGGCGGCGGCGGCCCCCGCCAAGAGCACCACGGTGAGCATCGACCCCATCGGCAAGGCCGATCGCGCCGCGGTCGAGGTCAGCGGGTCCGGCACCTGCAAGGGCGGCGGGATCGATCTGCATGTGGCCGTCAGCCAGGACGGTCTGGAAGGCGGCGTGACCAAGCACAGCCTGTTCCGCTGCGACGGTAAGCCGCACGCGTGGAAGGTTCAGGTCGTGGGGAGTTCGGCCACCCCCTTCGGTGACAGGGGCCCGAGCGAATGGCAGATCGGAAAGACCGCCGGTGCCACCGCCATCCTGTACAAGGCCGAAACGGACGACGTCCGGGCCCGGATCGACACGTCGATCACCATCGAGCGGAAGTAGGCGGCCAACACGCCCTGGGGAACAGCCGAAAGCAGGTCGGCCGTGCCAATGTGGTGATCGAGCCGTAGTCCGACGAGACAGGGGTGCAGGATGCGAGTCGCGATCGCCACCGAACTGACCGGGATCGACAACGTCGAACTGGTGGATCGGCCGGATCCGGCCCCCGGGCCGGGGCAGGTCCTGGTGCGCGTGCACTGCGCGGGCGTCGGGCCGTGGGATGTCGGAATGCTCAGCGGCGGATTCCCGGGGCTGGCCACGCCTTTCGTTCCGGGACAAGAGATTTCGGGCGTGGTCGAAACGGCGGGCGAAGGGACGGATGCCCGCCCCGGTCAGCGCGTCTTCGCGACCACGTTTCCGACCGGCGGCGGCTTCGGCGAACTGGTCCTGGTCGATGCGGCCCGCATGGCGCCCATGCCCGCGAAGGCCGATTTCGCGGAGGCGGCCGCCCTGGTGATCGCCGCCGGAACCGCCCACGAGGGCCTCGTCGATCGGGGCCGCCTGCGACCCGGCCAGACCGTGCTCGTCACCGCCGCGGCGGGCGGCGTGGGCAGTGCCGCGGTGCAGATCGCGGCGGCGCTGGAGGCCCGGGTGCTCGGCGTCGCGAGCCCGCGCAACCACGACTACCTGCGCGGCCTGGGCGCGAGCGACACATTCGACTACCACGATCCCGACTGGGTCCGCCAGGCCCTCGCCGCCTGCCCCGGCGGCGTCGACCTGCTCATGGACTGCGCAGGCGGCGAGACCCGCGACCGGGCCCTCGAGGCCGTGCGCGACAACGGCCGGGCGAGTTTCATTGTCCTCCAGGACGAGGCCCCGCCGCTGCCCCGAGGTATCACGGCCGAATCCTTCGCCGCCCACGTCGACCGCGACCGGCTGCGTGCGCTCGCCGAACTGGTCGACAGCGACCGGCTGCGCCCGCAGATCGAGGCGGTATTGCCCCTGAGCGAGGTTCGGGAGGCGCTGACGCGGGTGGCGGGCAAACATACGCGGGGCAAGATCGTGCTGCGAATCACGGAGTAGGGCAACATATTTCGCACTCTCACCCCATGTAACGTTTCCAGGTGGAAAATCGATGGCCAAGGCACAGTAAAAGAATGTGGGAGATGGGGATTCAGATGAGAAGAACGACCGCAGTCGCCGCCCTCGCCGCCGCCGTAGCGGGCTTCGCCACGGTCCTCGCGGCCGGAACCGCACACGCCGCGCCCGAGGACTGCACGATCACCCGCGACCTGATCGGCGCATCGGCGACCTGCCACGACGACGGCCCCGCCGGGCGGGAGTACGCCCTGATCGTCGAGTGCTGGGGCCTGCACGGCGTCCCGAACGCCTTCCCGCTCATGGCATTCGGCCCGTACCAGGGTTCGTGGAGCGGTTCGTTCGGCCCGTCGGGCCAGGGTTCGGCGTCCTGCCTCGGCCCGACGAGCATCGGGACGACCACCAACGCCTACGTGAAGATCTACCGGGACTGAGTTTTCGGTGGCCATAGGCAAGCGGTTGCGCTGCCTACGGCCAATTCGACGGCAGCGGAGCGAATCTCGCGCCGTCCGCGACGAAGTGCGGTGGGACGGAACGGGTTCGCGCTTCCGTTGCCGAGTGGTCAGTGCAGGTATCCGGCCAGCGCCCCGCTGATCCGCCGCGCGCCGGCGCACGGTTCCTCGGCGTCGGGCTGGAGGTTGCGCGTGACGAACGCGACCACCCCGAACGGGACGACGACGCCGACATAGCAGCCGATCTTGTTCCCGTCCTGCGCCGCCCGGAACTGCGAGGCGGGCCGGCCACCGACCGTCAGCGAACTGAAACCCACGTATTTCCCGCTCGCCTCGAAATCGTCGATCGTCTGCCGGGTCGCCGCGACCGTCAATTCCGTTGCGCCCGAGGCGGATTGCCACCGGCAGTTCTTGTCGTCCACTCCGCCGGAACCGCTCAGTGCCGACCTGGTCTCGGGACGGAAGCCCTGGGCGGCGATATCGGCGGCGGAGATATCGCAGGGATCCCAGAGCGTGACGGGGACCGGACTGCCCGGAACTCCACACGGGGTCGCACCGCATGTGTCGGTGCCGCCCTGTTCGCCGTTCGACTGCCCGGTGCCCGGTTGGGCCGGGTGGGCCGATGTCGGCGACGGCACATCGCTCGAGGTGAACACCGCAGTGCTGGAATGCGTTGCCGCGGTGCTGCCTTCGCTCGGCGCACACGCCGCGGCGAACGCGGTCACCACGACACCCAACGCCACAACCGCGCCAGCGCGCTCCACTTTCCTCGTACCCAACGCCCGCGTGATTCGCACGCTCTCCCCCTCCTGTATTCGCCGACATCTCCGAACATGTTGGCGTGCAATGAACTTGACTGACTCGGTTGGTCCTCGCGACGCCGTACCCGGAGATCACGAACACTCACGTTCTCTGTCGCGGGGGGAGAACTGGGCGTTACATGCGGTTCCGCGAATCGCCGTGTTGCGCAGAGGTAGCGGGCGCATCGCGCACGACACTCTAGTATCGCCCGCGGTCCCAGTTCCTTCCATCCGCAAGGGAGTCCGACAACAGTGACGAATCTTCGGGCCGCGCTGATCATGATGTCGATCGGCGCCGCGCTCTGCGGCCCCGCCCTGGGCGCCGGGGCAGTATCCGCGGCCCCGCCCAAGAAGACCAAGGGAACCCAGGTGAGCGTCGACGCCAAGGCCACGGCGACCCGCAACTTCATCGAAATCTCCGGCTCCGGCACCTGCAAAGCCGGTGGAGTGGACCTCGAAGTGAGGGCCGTACAGGACAAAATGGCCGGACGCGTGAGAAAACACAGCCTGTTCACCTGCGACGGCAAGTCCCACCCCTGGAAGGTTCGCTTCGCGGGCAGCGACGCCAACCCCTACGGCGAAGAGGGCACGGACGAATGGAAGCCGGGCCCGGTCACGGTGAGGGCCGTCCTGTACCGGGCGGAAACGGACGAGGAGAAGGCCGAAATCGAGACGACGGTCACCATCGAGACGAAGTAACGAGCGGCTCGAATTCACCCGTGCTCGTTCATGATTCGGTCCTGGACGACCGCCGGACGCTCATGCGGGTGATGACAGGCCGAGGCCGGTGAGCACGCGTTGTTCGATCTCGTCGCGGAGGGGCCGGATCGCGTCGATGTCTCGGTCGGCGGCGTCGGCGAGGGAGCGGGTGCCGGGGAAGTGGTGGGGCGGGCCGCTCACGACAGGGCTCCGGAGCAGCAGCTCGCGCCCGGCGCGACGGCCTTCGCCTTCGCCGCGCTGCCGCAGCACGCACCCTCGGCGGCGGCTTCGTCGGCGGTGCCGCAGCATGCCCGCCCCGCGTCGGCGTCCGCGAGTTGTGGTGCGGCGCCGAAGGTTTCGCTGTCGGCGAGCACGGTGTAGACCTCCCAGCGCTCGCCGTGCGGGCCGGTGACCCAGACCTTGTCCTGGGTGGCGAAACAACAGGTGGTCGCGATCTGCTCCTCGGTGAACAAACCGGCTTCGGTAAGGCGCGCGATCTCGCCGCGCACCTGCCCGGAGGATTCCACCTCGACACCGAGGTGATCGATGGTGCCGCCTCGGCCGGTGTTCTCCAGCAGCACCAGCTTCAGCGGCGGCTCGGCGATCGCGAAATTGGCGTAACCCGGCCTGCGCTTGGCCGGTTCGGTGTTGAACAGGGTCGAGTAGAAGGCGACGGCCTGGTCGAGATCGTCGACATGGAGAGCGAGCTGGACGCGGGACATGATCAACCTCCGGTTATGAGATATATGTCGAAGAACTCGACCGATCCGAGTCTGCTCCCCTTCTTCGACATAAGTCAATAAGGTGGCTACGCTCGGTCACATGCCCAAGGCGCTACCGGTGATCGACATGTCCGCCCCCGTCTGCTGCCCACCCGTGGCGGCCGGGCCGGTCGGCGACGCCGCCGCGCTGGAAGTGGCGTTGCGGCTCGAGGCAATCGCCGACCCGGCCCGCGTCAAACTCATGTCCCTGCTGTTGACCAGCCCCCACGGCGAGGAGAACAGCGGCGACCTCGCCACCACCGTCGGCCTTTCGGAATCGACCGTCAGCCACCACCTCACCCAACTCCGCAACGCCGGCCTCATCGAATCCGAACGCCGCGGCATGAACACCCTCCACCGCCCCCGCCGCGACGCCCTCACCGCCCTCTGCGTCGTCCTCGACCCCAACTGCTGCCGCTGAACCAGCGCCACGCGCCGCCTCTGCAGCACAGACCGGTAAGGGATCGATGCGAGATTCGGTTACGAATCACCGACGTCGCCACGTGCTGTCGCATACGAGGTGCGAGGGCTATGCCGAAACGACAAGGCGGGCACGCTCATCGAAGTCCGCGACCAGCGGGTGCGGACCGAGCGAGGACATGTGTCGGCGCACCTCGCGCACGGCATCGATCGAACGCGAGGACTTGACCTTGCGGGACAGATCGATCGTTCGGACCCCCGCGACGTACGCCGCCTCGAGGTCGCGGTTCTGGACGTGCGCCACCGCCAATGCCGCATGCGACAAAGCACCCCGCCGCGCGCGATTCTGGTTGCGCGCGTGGGCAATCGATCGGCGCGCGTGCGGTTCGGCATCCTTCGGGAGCCCGAGGTCCCGGAACGCGTTGGCCCACTCTCCGCAGATATAGGCCGTATCGATGAAGCGGGCCCACTCCGGCTCGGTAGCGGGCTCGACTCGTTCGAAACAGCGCTCCGCCTCATGGATGGCGTGCGCGGCCCCCTGCCCGTCGCCGACCGTCGCGAGCGCCCGAGCCTCGAGCGTCCACAGATCGGCCCTACACGCGGACGAACGCCCCCGCCCCAGCCCCTGCCGCCCCGCCTGCGCGAGCCGTCGCCCCTCGTGCGGATGCCCGAGCAGCGTGGCCTGATCCGCCATCCCGGCGAGAACGTGAGCCCCCAGCGCCGCGTCCCCCGACTCCTCGGCCAACCGCAACGCCTGAATGAGATAACGCTGCGCCGCACCGTGCTCCCCGTTGTCGTACGCCATCCAGCCGAGCAGATAGGTCTGCTCGGCGGCGGCACCGGCAAGGGCGCGCCGCACGTCCTCGGTGTAGGTGCGGCGCAGCAGCGGGTAGACGTGCTCGTTCATGTAGGCGGCGAGGACGAGCCGCCCGCTGCCCCCGCCCTGGAAGATGTCCATCTCCTGGAAGTGGGCGAACGCGTTCCGCACGGCGGCGACATCTTCGAGGCGACACTCCCCGGACGGCCGGGAGACGGCGACGAGCGGCACGGCGATGAGAAAGCCCCGTCGCAACATGCTGCCTCCCGTTCGCCGAGCGACCGACCCGCGAGCCCGGTACTACGGTCCTCGTACTAAACCCGTACCGCGACCATGCCCAAATACTCGCGCACTTCCGGCGCACTCGCGTGCGGGCGGACATCCTGGGTGATGCCGTCGAGCGTCGCCCGCAGGCGGGACGAGGTCATACCCGCGATCTGATCGAAGTGGTCGATCAGGATTTGGCAGCCTTCGGCGAGTTCGCCCGCTTGAATGTGATTCTCGGCCAGCTTGATTCGCCAGCCGATGTTCTCCCTCGGCCAATGGGTGGTGCCTTCGACCGCCTCTTGAAGGTAGCCCGTCGCGGTTCGGTGGTCACCGATGCGCATATAGGACCAACCGGTCATACCGGCCAGAGCGGCTGGCGGCAGATACACCCATTCCGGGTCGTGGCCGCGCGTCGATTCGTAGGCGCGATGCGCGCGGCTGATCGCATTCGTCATGGCACTGCCGTCCCCTGCGGTACTGTGGGCGCCCGCTTCGTAGATCGCGGCCCGTGCCCGCAGCCTCGGGCCGCCACCGCCGCGCGCGGAGGTCTGCGCGGCTTCGGCGAGATTGACCGCCTCCCGGGGACGCAACTGCTTCGACGGCTTCGACGGTCCGAACCCACCTTGAAAGCTGATCAGACTGGCATTGAGCAGCGCGTGCGATTCGGCGATGACATTGCCTGCGGCAGAAGCGGTTTGCCGTGCCTTGGCATAGTACTGTCGCGCCCGATCCGGTCGGCCCGCGTCGTAATGCACCCACCCGGCAGCCGTCATCGCCTCGGCGGCGGCGCTGGTCAGGTCCCGGCCGACAGCATCGGTATAGGTCCCGTGGTCCAGCAACTGTTCGACGAAGCGGACGTGACTCGCGGCCACGCGGCACAGTCTGTCCCCGCCGACGAGCATATCGAGTTCATGAATTTCGTTGCTACTGGCGACTATCTCAGCTACATCGGTGCTTCCGAGGTGAATACCGTCCATCGACGTTGCCGTTCCCGCCCCCGCCGCGACGGCGGCGCCGGTACCAAAGGCGCTGGCTCGTAGGAAATTTCGACGGTTCACATCCGCCTCCTCGTTCGACTCCACTACCAGTATGGCAAGTGGGACGTCGAGCGCCTTGGCGATACGGCGGAGCACCCTTATGTCGTTGATGGCGCCCCCGTCGTGTTCGAGCTGCGAGATCACCGGCTGGGAGTAGCCCAGGATGGCGCCCAGCTCGGTTTGGGTCATCCCGAGCGACATGCGGATCCGCCGGATGACCTCACCTGTGGTCATATGCATACTGCCCCCGCTTCCTGATGAACGTGCTGCTGCAAGATCGGTCCGAGCGTTCGATCCATGTTGTCAGGCAACGACTTTCACCCGTGGGGACACGGTATACCATTCTCCGAATATCGCAGGTGTTTCGCCTATTTGCGCCGGTCGGCCCCTGGTGTGCGGCATACGGTCGGTCCCCGACGGGATCCACTCACACGAAAGCGGGTATCGAAATGGTCGCGGAAGGTTCGACGATCGCGCGCCGGGCGTTGGGGCGGCAGTTGGAGAAATTGCGCAAGAAGGCGGATCTGAGCCAGAACCGGGCGGCGAAGATTCTGGGTATTTCGCCGCAGACGATGGCGCGGCTCGAGGACGGGCTTTCACTGCCGTCCACGAACGATTTGTACATGAACGCCCTGTGCGATCATTACGGCGTCTCCGACGAAAGGCGGCGCACGATTCTCGCCATGGCCCGGGAGGCGCGGATTTCGGCGAAGAACGGGGGCGGCTGGTGGCGGCCCCATATCGACCGTCCCGCAATCGATTTCGAGCCGCGCGCGTTTCTCGATCACGCGGCCGTCCGCTTGACGGCCTGGCAGCTCATCCTCCTGCCCGAAATCGTGCAGATCCCGGACTACCGCCGCGCGGTCGCCTGGACCAAGTGGCCCCACCTGCCCACCGACGAGATCGACAAGCGCATCGAGCAGGTCGCGGCTCGGCAACGCCGACTGGACGATTCGAATTTCACCGTCGAAATTCACCTGTCCGAAGCGGCCGTTCGGGAGCAATGGGGTGGTCCGTCCGTCATGGCCGAGCAACGCCGCTTGCTGGTCGATATCGGCCAGCGCCCGAACGTCTCGATCCGGGTCGTACCGTTCGATACGCGCGGCCATCTCGGGGCGCTGGTCGGCTCCTTCTCCCTGCTCGAATTCCCGCTGCTGCCGCACACCCGCTTCGCGGAGCGCCCGATCGTCCACGTCGAGGAATACACCGGCGATCTCTACCTCGAACGCTTCGCCGAGGTCGAACGCTACAAGGCGGCGATCGGCGAGCTGCGCCGGGTGGCTTTGAGCGAAAGCGACTCCAGCGCACGCATTCTGGCGATATCGGACGAATACGAGGACTGATCATTCCTGTCATCGATCTCGAATCGATTCGGTGCACGGGTGTGCGGTAGCGGCGGTTCGCCGGGCTCGGGGTAGTGCTGCCGGGCTCGGTCCGCTCGCCACGCACCCGCCGGAATCGCCCGGATTCGAAATCCGCCGGGAATCAGGTGCGCACCGCAGACGGACGGGATTCGATGCCCGGGTCGGCCTCGTCGCCCCCCGGCGCGACCATCCGTCGCACCGCGTCCTTCACCCACTCCCGCATCGACTCCGGTTCGAAGCCCTCCCCGAACAGGAACCGCTGCATCTGCGGCACCGCGCGCGGGTAGTTGATCATGCTCAGCATCAGCAGCAGGACAGCGGCGGGCGGCATGTCGGCGCGAATCAGGTTGCGGGACTGGGCATCTGCGACCTTGGCCTGTTTGGCGGCGTAGCGGCCGATGCGGGCCTCGCCGCCGGACGCGCCGTCCGCGCCCAGTTCCAGTGCCTCCCAGAGCATCAGGCGCAGAAATTCGGGGTGGTCGCGGTGGTAGTCGATGTGCTGGTCGACCCAGTGGTCGACGTCGTCGATGTCGATGGTCACCGCGGCGGCGGCGTCGACCATGGCGCGCTCGAGGACCTGGTGGAACAGCTGCTCCTTGTCGCCGAAGTAGGCGTAGATCAGCTGCTTGTTGGCCTGGGCGCTGCGGGCGATGCGGTCGACGCGGGCACCGGCGATCCCGTAGGCGGCGAACTCCCGGGTGGCCGCGGCGAAGATGCGGGCCTTGGTCGCCTCGGGGTCTCTGGGTGCCATGGGTCGATAGTAACCAACTAATTGGTTGACAAGGTGGGGGTCGGGTGGGAATAGTGACAACCAACCGGTTAGTTACAGCTCTTGTGCGGTCACCACCGCACATCCGTCCGGCGCAACGGCGCGTCGTTCACCGTCCCACGATTCTCGGAGCTTGCCGTGTCCATGCTCGAAACTCGTTCCGTCCCAACGATTTCACTCGAACCCGATGCGTTTCCCACGCGCTGGCGGGTACTGCCGGTCGTGCTCAGCGCCATGTTCATGGCGATGTTCGACTGGTTCGTGGTCAATGTCGCGGCCTCGTCGTTGCAACACGACCTGCACGCCGGGGAGGCGGCGCTGGAACTGATCGTCGGCGGCTACGGGTTCGCCTACGCTTCGGGACTGATCACCGGCGGCCGACTGGGTGACCTGCACGGGCACCGACGTCTGTTCGTCATCGGGATGCTCGCCTTCACGGTGGCGTCCCTGCTGTGCGGGCTCGCGCCGAACGCCTGGGCGCTGGTCGCGTTCCGCGTGCTCCAGGGCGCGACGGCGGCGCTGATGGTGCCGCAGATGCTCGCCCTCATCAACACCATGTTCCCGGTACGGGAGCGAGCACGGGCCATGGCAGCCTTCGGTGCGACCATCGGCATCGGCGCGGTGTCCGGTCAGGTGCTGGGCGGGGTGCTGCTGGACCTGGATCTGTTCGGGTGGGGGTGGCGGACCATCTTCTACATCAATGTGCCGATCGGATTGGCCGCCGCGGCGCTGGCGGCGCGCTGGTTGCCGACGCACGAGGCCGGGCGGCGACCGCGACTGGATCCCATTGGCGCGCTGGGCATCTCGGCCGCGCTGGCGTTGCTGTTGGTGCCGATCACGCTGGGGCGGCCGGAGGGCTGGCCGGTGTGGACGTGGATCTCGATGCTCGCCTCGGTGCCGGTGCTGGTGCTCACGCTGCGGTACGAGAACCGGCTGGCGCGGCGGGGCGGTGAGCCCGTGCTCGATACGGGGATGGTACGGGAACGCGGGTTCAGCCTCGGACTGGTCATCGCCGGGGGTTATCTGACGTTCTTCGCCGGATTCATGCTGTGCCTGACGCTGATGTTGCAGAACGGCCTCGGATTGTCGCCGCTGCGTGCGGGTTTGGCGTTCGCTCCGCTGGGAGTGTGCTTCGCGGCGAGTTCATTCTTCCTCGCACCGCGGGTGGCCAACCGGATTGGGAACCGGGTGATGGTCGTCGGAACGTTGACCAGCCTGACGGGCCTGCTCATCACCCTCGGCGTGCTGGCCTTCGCAGGCCCGCAGGTCGCCGTGCTCGCCCTCGTCCCCGGCATGATGATCGTCGGCACGGGCAACGGGCTGACCATCCCGTCGGTCGTCGGCGCGGTGCTGTCCTCGGGCATTCCGCCCCAGCAGGCCGGTATGGCCGCGGGCGTCCTCACGACCTCCCAGCAGTTCGGAAACGCTATCGGCGCAACGGTTCTCGGGGTGATCTTCTTCTCGGCACTGGGCTCGAGTGCGAATTACATCCGGGCGATGGAGGCTGCGGCTTTGGGTGGGATTGTGGTCCTGGCAGTGGTCCTCGCCGCGGCCTTGTCCCTCCCCCGCACAGCAGCTGCCTAACCCGACCGCACCGCCACCACCCCACCTACCACTCGCCGACGCAACACAGCCGCACCCTTTGTTCGGATCCACACCCTTTGTAGAGCTATACAAAGGGTGCGGATTCGAATAAGGAGTGCGGCTGTGTTGCCGAGGTTGGGGATGAAGGGCGGTGTAGCGCGGCGGGGCCTGGACAGCCGAGGCCCCGCCGCGGCCTACGGTTACGACCGTTCGTCGTAGGAGGCGTCGATCTCCTCTTCGGAGGCCGGGGCGACGTTGAGGGCCGCGGCGACTCGGCTGAGGGTGATCTCCAGCCCTACCACGTTCCGATCGGTTCGATAGATGGCCTCCCCGTAACCGTCGTCGAGTTCACCGACTCTGGCTGCCAGTCGGCTCATGCTCTCCTCCAACATCTCGACGCGCCGTTCGATCGTCTGCCTTGCCATGCTTCCCCCAATCATGTTGAGGCCCCGACAAACTGGGCCGATACGAAGCCCCCAGCGTACCCCCAAGACCCGGTCCCCCAGGTACTCCAACACAGCCGCACCCTTTGTTCGGATCCGCACCCCTTGTAGAGCTATGTAGAGGGTGCGGATACGAATAAAGGGTGCGGCTGTACTGCTGTACCTGGGGGTGGTGGTCAGAGGTAGAGGCCGGTGCCGTGTTCTATGCGTTCGTTGGCTACGGCGTGGAGGTCGCGTTCGCGGAGGACCAGGTAGGCGTGGCCTTGGACTTCTACCTCGTATTGGTCGTCGGCGCTGAAGAGGACTCGGTCGCCTACGCTGACCGCGCGGACATGGGAGCCTACGCCGCAGACCTCGCCCCAGGAGAGGCGCTTGGCGACTTGGGCGTTGGCCGGGATGAGGATGCCGCCGCTGCTGCGCCGTTCACCGGATTCCTGGGACACGCGCACCATGACCCGGTCGTGCAACATCTGGATCTCTAGCTTGGCATCGGACACCCGCGGCAGTTTACCTTGGCCGGGAAAGTGCGCTGCGTGCCCGGGAAAACCGCGACTCGGGACCGTCGAGGACCGAGGTCGGGCACCTGATGGCCAAGTTCCGTCGTCCCCACCGGAACACACAGTTCCGCGATCACGAAGCGGTTCTGTTCCGTCGTCACCAAACCAAACCCATACCACCGCACGACAGCGCCGATGCGCGAACCGTGTCGGTGGTACCCCTTACCGTCTCGCGTGTGTCAGTGAATATCGGTGTCTACTTCTCGGTTCGAGAGTTGCGGGACGAGCGGGAGCGGGCGGGGGTGGCGGCCTTGCTCGATGATGTGCTCGAGAGTGAGCGGCTGGGAAGCGAGGTGTTCCTCACGTTCGGCGAGGAGGGCGGAAGTTTGTGTGTGACAGCGGATTCGGATCGGCCGGTGATCTTCAGTGGGTTCTATCGCTGGCGGGGTCCGTTCGAGGAGATGGTGAGCAGCCGGGTGACCGGTCTCGTACCGCATGCGAAGCTCGTCTTCGATTGGGAGTACGTCGATGAGGACTGACAACACCACCGGTCCTCGGGACGATGTTCTTCCCGCCGAGGCGCCGAAGGCGTACTACGGCTTGGAGGTGAATGTCGGTGCGCGGCAGTTCAGCACCCTCACCCGCGAGCATCTGGGCTACTGGCTCACCAAGCTGCGCTTCGTGGCGGGAGGTCCGTTCATGACCGTCGCGCGAACCGGGCAGCCGGGATTCATCCAGACCTATCGCAACGACGCGAACGACTACTCGCTGGAGGTGCACACCGGCGCCGACGACGGCCGGTACCTGGTGACCACGGTCGGCGATCTCGACCTCGTCGCTCAATTGATCTGGGATTGGCTGGCCGAGGACCGGACTCGGATCGACGGAATCGACTGGGAGCGTTGCGCTTTGTAGGTCACGAGATCAGGCGAGCCGGGAAATCCTCATCCCACACGCTCAGCCAGCGATGGCGCGTGATGTCGTCCGCGCGGACGAGCAGGGTCTCGACCAGGGCCTTGGGATGCTCGCGCCAATGTTGTTGTGCCGCTTCGACGAGTGCGCGGCCGAACAGGCCGGAGCGATCCACCGTATCGACCCAATAGTCGATCGTGCCCGCGTGGATGCGGGCGAGGGTGGCGTGGTCGAGGGGCTCGTCGGTGAACAGCGAGGCCACCAGGTCACGGAAATCGGGCGAATCCAAGCGCATGGACATGCTTCCTCGAGGTCGTCGGGGCGCCGCCGCTCGCCCGACTCGAGGCGGCTGGCCTTCGAGAAGTCTGACGCTTTCGCCGTACCGACGCCAACCCGAGGCCCGGGAAGCGGCCGCGACCACGTACTTTCGATGTGTGGACGTGCATACGCTTGCCAGCCAACTGCCCGACGGGACCGTCGTCACCGACGTGGACATCCTCGCGGGATATCGGCAGGACCGGGCGCTGGACCCCGATGCGGGGACGCCGCTGGCGCTGGTCCGACCGAGCACCACCGCGCAGATCGCCACGGTGCTGAAATGGGCGCACGAGAACCGGGTCCCGGTGGTGCCGCGCGGCGCGGGCACCGGGCTGTCGGGCGGGGCGACCGCGCAGGACGGGGCGCTGCTGTTGAGTACGGAGCGGATGCGGGAGATCGCCGTGGATCCGGTGACCCGGACGGCCGTGGTGCAACCGGGGTTGCTCAACGCGGAGGTCAAGCGGGCCGTCGCGGCGCACGGGCTGTGGTATCCGCCGGATCCCTCGTCGTTCGAGATCTGCTCGATCGGCGGGAACGCCGCCACCAACGCGGGCGGGCTGTGCTGCGTGAAGTACGGGGTGACAACGGATTACGTACTGGGCATGGAGGTGGTACTGGCCGACGGCACCGTGGTGCGGCTGGGCGGGCCGCGGCTGAAGGACAGCGCGGGGCTGTCGCTGACCAAGCTGTTCGTGGGCAGTGAGGGGACGCTCGGGGTCATCACCGAACTCACCCTGCGCCTGCTGCCCGCGCAACCGCCCCAAAGTACCGTCGTGGCAACGTTTTCCACACTGACGGCCGCCACCGACGCCATCCTCGAGATCACCGGCCGGCTGCGGCCCTCGATGCTCGAGTTCATGGATTCCGTCGCGGTCAACGCCGTGGAGGACGAGCTGCGCATGGGTCTGGACCGGGAGGCCGCCGCCATGCTCGTGGCCCGATCCGACGCACCGGGCGAATTCGCCGCCCGCGAGGCCGAGATCATCGTGGCCGCGTGCGAAAAGGCCGGGGCGCACGAGGTTTTCAGCACCGAGGACCCCGAGGAGGGCGAGGCGTTCTGCGCCGCGCGGCGGTTCGCCATCCCGGCCGTGGAGCGGCGGGGGCCGCTGCTGCTCGAGGACGTCGGGGTGCCGCTGCCGCGGTTGGGGGAACTGGTCAAGGGCGTCGCCGAGATCGCGCGCCGGCGCGACGTGCTGATCTCGGTGATCGCGCACGCGGGCGACGGCAACACCCACCCGCTGATCGTGCACGACCCCGCCGATCCGGACGAGACCGCGCGGGCGCATCGGGCCTTCGGCGAGATCATGGATCTGGCCATCGCGCTGGGCGGCACCATCACCGGCGAACACGGCGTCGGCCGGCTCAAGAAGGCGTGGCTGCCCGATCAGGTCGGGCCCGAGGTGATGGACCTGACGCGCCGTATCAAAACCGCACTCGACCCGCACGGCATACTCAACCCCGGAGCGGTGTTGTAAGCGGTACAACGGACCGAAGGCAGGAGTTCCAGCGATCATGACCCCCAGGCTCGAGCACAACGCCGAGGCCACCCGATACGAGATCTACCTCGACGACACCCTGGCCGGGTACGCCGACTACAGCGACCGCGAGGTGGGCGAGAAGACGGTGCGCGATTTCCAGCACACGCTGACCTTCCCCGAATTCCGGGGTCGCGGCGTGGCCGCGCAGGTCGTCGAATTCGGATTGCGCGACACCCGCGAGGCCGGACTGTCGGTCGTACCGACTTGCTGGTATGTCGAGAAGTTCATCGAGGAACACCGCGAATACGCGGATCTGATGGCCTAATTGCGCCGCCGCCACACCAGGAACTGACGATCCTGGACCGTGCACATCGCCTCGACCACTTTGTCGTTGTCGAAACCCGGCAGCTGCTGCAGGCGCGCGAGGAAGTGCGGATCGGCCGCGGAATGCGGAACGACACAGCCGTTTCCCCGCGCGCCGATCAGCACGAAGAACACATCATCGGCGAAGGGCCCGTCGGCGGTCGTGATGATCCGCACCTCCGAAAGCTCTTGCCACAAGACCTCTTCGACACGCCCGTTGTCCAACGTGCGCCGGACGAACCTGTCGTTGATCTCGACTCCGGCCATGCATCAATAGTGCTCCGCTCGAGCGCCGACGGATAGTCCCGAATTCGCCAAATTGCGACTGAATGTGCAGATGCAAGAACGGTTTTCGTGATTCACGCGTCCCCGGCGCGAGGCGGCGGGCGTGCTCACGCAAGCTGGCTGGCCGGAATCTCCCGTGCGGCGAATGCCGGTGCGCCGGAAGGGCAGACCCCTACGAACGGGGCCTGCCTCTCGGCGGGTGTCGTCAGCCCTTGAGCAGCGCGCGCGACATGACCACGCGCTGAATCTGATTCGTGCCCTCGTAGATCTGGGTGATCTTGGCGTCGCGCATCATGCGCTCGACCGGGAAGTCGGTGGTGTAGCCCGCGCCGCCGAACAGCTGGACGGCGTTGGTGGTGACCTCCATGGCGACGTCGGAGGCGAAGCACTTGGCGGCGGCGGAGATGAAGCCGAGGTTCTTCTCGCCGCGCTCGGCGCGGGCGGCCGAGGTGTAGACCATCAGGCGGGCGGCCTCGACCTTCATCGCCATGTCGGCGAGCATGAACTGGGTGTTCTGGAAGTCGGCGATGGCCTTGCCGAACTGCTTGCGGTCCTTGGTGTAGGCGATCGCGGCGTCGAGCGCGCCCTGGGCCAGTCCGACGGCCTGCGCGCCGATGGTCGGGCGGGTGTGGTCGAGGGTCTCGAGGGCGGTCTTGAAGCCGGTGCCCTCCGCGCCGATGATGCGGTCGCCGGGGATGCGGCAGTTCTCGAAGTAGAGCTCCGCGGTGGGCGAACCCTTGATGCCGAGTTTGTGCTCGAGCGGGCCGACGACGAAGCCCTCGTCGTCGGAGTGGACCATGAACGCGGAGATGCCGTTGGCGCCCTTGTCGGGATCGGTCACGGCCATGACGGTGTACCAGGTCGACGCGCCGCCATTGGTGATCCAGCACTTGGAGCCGTTGATGACCCAGTCGTCGCCGTCGCGGCGGGCACGGGTGCGCATGCTCGCGGCGTCGGAACCGGCCTCGCGCTCGGACAGACAGTAGGAGGCCATCTTGCCGTCGACGATGTCGGGCAGCACCTTCTGCTTGAGCTCCTCCGAGCCCTTGAGGATCAGGCCCATCGTGCCGAGCTTGTTGACGGCCGGGATGAGCGAGGACGAACCGCACACGCGGGCGACCTCCTCGATCACGATGCAGGTCGCCACCGAATCCGCACCCTGCCCGTTGTACGCCTCGGGTACGTGAACGGCATTGAAGCCCGCGGCGTTCAGCGCGTCGAGCGCCTCCTGGGGGAAGCGGGCCTTCTCGTCGACGTCCTTGGCGTGCGGGGCGATCTCCTTCTCGGCCAGGCCGCGGATGGCCTCGCGCAGCTCGTGATGGACGTCGTCCAGTTTGAACAGATCGAAATCGGGGTTGCCCGCCATGGGTTGCACTCCTGGTCGTCGGGTGTGTTGCTCGCCTGGTCCGCGAATCTCCGGCATGTCGGCACTCAGTGCCATCCAACCTCCAGTATACGCGGCGGTACTGCCAGCACATGCAGGTTCCTGCCCTGGCACTGAGTGTCACTCAGGTGAATGTGGTGCTGATCACAGATTACCGAGTCGGTGCGCGAGCAGGTCGGCGATCCGACCGGGCGGCATGTCCCGGGGGAAGACCGCCACGACGAGTTCGCCCGCGCTCTCCCGGCCCAGCCGCGGAATCGCCGCGAGCGCGGCCCGCAGGTCTCCCGCACTCGCCTCGGACCGGCCCCGCACCATGCGGCGCAACAGATAGTTGTGGGTCGCGGTCACGGCCGCGGTGAACTGGATCAACGCCAGATCGTCGACGCCCGCGACGCGCGACCGCAGATAGTCGGTGAACAACCGCTCGTAGCGGAACACGGTGACGATCTCCCGATCCCGCAGCGCCGCCACCTGCCGCACCACCCGGTACCGCCGCGCCGCCAATTCCCGTGTCTGCGAGAACCTTTCGAACACCCCCACCACCGCCTCGCACACGGCGTCCCACGGATCCCCCGTCGCCGCCCCCAGAAACGCCTCGGCCTGCGCCAATTGCGCCTCGTGATCGGCGAAGACCACATCCTCCTTCGACCGGAACTGCCGGAAGAACGTCCGCCGCGAGATCCCCGCCGCCTCCGCGATCTCGTCCACGGTCGTCGCCTCGTACCCCTTCTCGGCGAACAACCGCAGGGCGTGGTCGACGACCGTCAACTTGAAGCGCGAGGTCTCGTCCATGGCACCACCGTAATCCGGCACCGCCGGGCTCACCCCAGGAGCCGCTGACGCAGGGCGTCGTCCTTCCGCAGGACCAGAGCCTCCAGGTCGGACTGGAATCGCTCCATGCGGGAACGCAATTCGGGGTCGGCGGTGGCGAGGATGCGGGCGGCCAGCAGGCCCGCGTTGCGGGCGCCGCCGATGGAGACCGTCGCCACCGGGACGCCCGCGGGCATCTGGACGATGGACAGCAGCGAGTCCATGCCGTCGAGGTATTTCAGGGGGACGGGGACGCCGATGACGGGGAGGGGGGTGGCGGCGGCGACCATGCCGGGCAGGTGGGCGGCGCCGCCCGCGCCCGCGATGATGACCTTCAGGCCGCGGGCGGCGGCGTCGCGGGCGTAGTCGAGCATGCGCTGGGGGGTGCGGTGGGCGGAGACGACGCCGACCTCGAAGCGAATACCGAACTCCGCCAAGGCTTCCGCGGCGGCTTCCATGGTGGGCCAATCGGAGTCGCTGCCCATGATGAGGCCGACCTGGGGGGTGGTGGTGTCAGGCATGGGGGTCCCATCCGTCGGTCCAGATCGCGTGCGACATCCAGTGCGCCGCGCGCTCGGCTTGTTCGCGGACCTCGGCGACGTTCTCGCCGAGGATGTTGACGTGCCCGATCTTGCGCTTGGGGCGTTCGCCCTTGCCGTAGAGGTGCACGCGGGCGTGCGGCATGCGCGCGAACAGGTGGTGCAGGCGTTCGTCCATGGACATCGCGGGAGCCTCGGGGGCGCCGAGGATATTGGCCATGACCGTCACCGGGGCCAGCGGGCTGGTGTCACCGAGGGGATAGTCCAGTACTGCTCGCAGATGCTGTTCGAACTGGCCGGTGACCGCGCCGTCCATGCCCCAGTGCCCGGAGTTGTGCGGGCGCATGGCCAATTCGTTGACCAGCAGCGTGCCGTCGTGGGTCTCGAACAGCTCCACGGCCATCGCGCCGGTGACGCCGAGTTCCCGCGCCAGGCGCAGGGCGAGTTCGGTCGCCTCGGTCGCGCGTTCGGCGGGCAGGTCGGGGGCGGGGGCGATGACCACCGCGCACTGACCCTCCCGCTGCACCGTCTCGACCACCGGCCACGCCGCGGCCTGGCCGAACGGGGAACGCGCCACCATCGCCGACAGCTCGCGCTTCAGGTCGACCCGCTGTTCGGCCAGCAGCACCACGTTCGCGGCGAGTTGCTCGGCGACGATCGACTCGGCCTCGGCCCGGTCGTCGATCATCCACACGCCGCGCCCGTCGTAGCCGCCTCGCACCGCCTTGAGCACGAACGGCCAGCCGTGCTCGTCGCCGAAAGCGATTGCGTCGGAAGCGGATTCGACCGCGGTGAAGGGCGGCACCGGCACGCCGAGGTCGGCGAGTTTGCGGCGCATGGCCAGTTTGTCCTGGGCGTAGACCAGCGCGCCCGGCGGGGGCTGCACGTTCACGCCCTCGGCGACCAGCGCCTCGAGGTGCTCGGTCGGCACGTGCTCGTGGTCGAAGGTCAGCGCGTGCGAGCCGACCGCGGCCTTGCGCAGCGCGGACAGATCGGTGTGCGAGCCGAGGACGACCTCGGGGGTCACCTGTGCGGCCGGATCGTCGGGGCGCTCGGCCAGCACCCGCAGTCGCTGTCCCAGCGCCACGGCGGCCTGATGGGTCATGCGCGCCAGCTGGCCGCCACCGATCATGGTGACGGTCGGCATGCCCGACTTGTCGAAGAAACGGGTGGTCACGGCCCACCATGTTGTCATGCCGACGACCGGGGCGACGCGTGCGGGTTGGTTGCCGCGAGAACGAGGGACGTAGACTCGCCCCGTGTCATTCGTCGACGACGCGGTCAACGTCCTGCCCAGCACGTTCCGGGACTTCGCGTATCGCCATCGGGAACTGATCAAGTTCGCGATCGTGGGCGCGACCACTTTCGTCATCGACAGCGGCATCTTCTATCTCCTGAAATTGACCGTGCTGTCGCCCAAACCGATCACGGCCAAGATCATTTCCGGGGTGATCGCGGTCATCGCGTCCTACATCCTGAATCGGGAATGGTCGTTCAAGGGCCGCGGCGGACGCGAACGCCATCACGAGGCGCTGCTGTTCTTCGTGGTGAGCGGCGTGGGCGTGCTGCTGTCGAACGTTCCGTTGTGGATTTCGCGCTACGTCTTCCACCTCCACGTCCCCGATGTCAGCCTCGCCGTCGAGAACATCGCCGACTTCTTCAGCGCGTTCCTGATCGGCAATCTCCTCCAGATGGTCTTCCGTTTCTGGGCGATGCGGCGCTGGGTCTTCCCCGACGAAATAGATTCCCTCGTCGAGGAATTCGAGGAACTCTACGAAGAGGAAGAACAGCTCGGGCACAGCTAGCCGTGCCTCGCCGTGGTCGACGAGCGGAGCGCTCAGCGCGGCTCGCCCGCGATCGTCGTCGACAGATTCGAGCGCGCCGGCGAGGAGTGACCGAGGAAGACCGCGAACAAGGCCGGGCGGCGACGCTGAAGTTCGAGGCGACCCCCGTCGGCCTCGATGAGTGCGCGAGCGAGCGCGAGGCCGACGCCCGTCGACCCCGCGCCGGAGAAACCACGGTCGAAGATGTGCGGGGCCAGATCGTCGCTGACGCCCTCGCCCTCGTCGGCGATCTCCACGGCCACCAGCGGTTCGCGATCGGGGCCGCCGTAGACCGTGCGGACCGAGATCGTGCAGTCGCCGCCGCCGTGCATGAGGGCGTTGTCGACCAGCACCGCGACCGCCTCGCGCAGGCGGGAACCGCTCACGGGGGCGCGCAGACTCGGGTCACCGGACAGGATCAGGCGGCGGCCCGCCTCGGCGAACGGATGCCGCCACTCGGTGACCACGCCGCGCAGTTCGTCGATGACACGCACCGGGTCGCGGTCGGCGGCGTTCTCGTCGCGGGACGCGCGGACCAGTTCGTCGATGGCCGCGGTGAGGCGGTCGACTTGGGCCATGGCCTCCTCGGCCTCGTGCACGACGGCCGGATCGGCGTGCTCGGACAGCTCGTCCAGCCGTAGCCGCACCGCGGTGAGCCGGCTGCGCAGCTGATGGGAGACGTCGGCCACCAGGGCGTGCTCGCGTTGCAGCCGTCCCGCGATCTCGACCGCGGCCGAGTCCAGCACATCGGAGACGCGGTCGAGTTCGGTGACGCCGTGCCGGGTGGGGTCGAGCCGGAAGTCCCCGGTCGCCAGCCGGGCCGCGCGGGCGGCTACATCGCGCAGCGGATCGGCGACCCGGCGCGCGGTCACCACCGCGACCGCCGCGCCCGCGGCCAGCGAGGCCACCGCCACCAGGCCGACCGCGCCGACGGCCTGACGCTGCATGGCGTGCATGGGCCCGGCCGGAACCTCGAGCCGCAGCGACCCCGAGGTGCCCATCGCCAGCGACTCGATCACCGGATCGTCCACGTGTGACGTCCCGGCGTCCACGCGCAGCGCCGCGTCCTCGGGGGTGGGGTAGATGATCGTGAGCCGCCCGCCCGGCGGGATCAGCGGGCGCACCGAGCGCAGGTCGAGGGTGCCGTGCACCATGCCGTCGTCGCGCTCCTGCGACACGATCTCCACCGACATGCGATCCAGCCTGGCGCGCAGGTCGTTTCGCGTGATGTCGGCGACCCACTGCCAGGCCGTGTAGGCCAGCGGGATGCCCAGCACCACCGTGGTGAAGGTGAGTGCGGCCAGCATCGACAGCAATATGCGTCGTCGCATCGGCCGTCAGTCGGTGTTGAACCGGAAGCCGACGCCGCGGACGGTGACGATGCGACGCTCGGCCACCGGGCCCTCGTCGCCGATCTTGCGCCGCAGCCAGGACATGTGCATGTCGAGGGTCTTGGAGCCGCGCAGATCCGCGTCGCCCCACACCTCGCGCAGGATGGTCTCGCGCGGCACCACCTGCCCGGCCCGGTCGATGAGGACCTTGAGCAGCTCGTATTCCTTGTTGGCCAGGTTCACCTCGTGGCCGTTGACCAGGACGCGGCGCGCCTGCGGTTCCAGCCGGACGCCGCCGATCTCGACGGCCTCGTCGCCGATTCCGCTGCGGCGCAACAAGGCTCGCACGCGGGCCAGCAGTTCGGCGAGCCGGAAGGGTTTGCCCACGTAGTCGTCGGCCCCCGCGTCCAGCCCGACCACGAAGTCGACCTCGTCGGTGCGGGCGGTCAGCATCAGCACCGCCAGATCCGCCCCGCGCGCCCGCACCTGACGGCACACCTCGAGCCCGTCCATCCCGGGCAGCCCGAGATCGAGGATCAGCAGATCGTGTTCACCCTCGAGCGCGCGTTGCAGCACCGCGGGACCGAAGCTCTCCACGGTCACCGAATACCCCTCGCGCCCCAGCGCCCGCGACAGCGGGGCGGCGATGGCCTCGTCGTCTTCGGCCAGCAGTACGGCGGTCACGACCCAAGATTACGCACTGTGTCCGAATCCGCGTCGCGTTCTCCGACGCACTTCGCTACCGAATGGAAAACCCGTGGCGCTCACCGGCGCTCGGGGGCGTCCGGACGAGGGTCGCGGCGGGGGTCGTAGTCGGTGTTGTCGAAGACCTCGTGGTAGAGCAGGGCGTGGACGCGCTGGACCTGGGGGATGTCGTCGTATTCGAGGGGGTCGCCGGAGGCGGCGTCGATGATGAGGGTGCCGGTGCCGAGCATGCGGTCGAACAGTCCGTGCCGGAACTGGACGCTGGAGATCCGGCTCATCGGGATGTCGATGCCGGTGTGGGTGAGCACGCCCTCGCGCACCAGCACGCGACGGTCGGTGATGATGAAATGTGTTGACTTCCAACGGATCACCGGGCCCGCGCAGCGCCACAGCACGATGGCGGCCCAGAGCACGGCGATGCCGATCAGCACGGCGGTGTGCGCGGTGCCCTCGGTGTGCCGCCAGGACAGCCCCCCGGCGAAGCCCGCCAGCGCGCTCGCGACGATGAACGTGACGGCAGGCCAGAACAGCATTTTCCAGTGCGGATGACGGTGCAGCAGCAACTGCTCGTCGGGTGCGAGCAGTTCCTCCGGATAGCCCATACGCGCACCCTACCGCGTGCGCGCGCGAGCGCCGAGGGATCGTCGCGGCTTTCGCAACACCAAGTCCGAGCGGACATTTCCGGAGGCCGAACGGGACCCGAACCGCGCGCGAAGGTTCGGTCTAACGCAGGTGCGTCACGTCGGCGGCGGCGACCGGCCGATCCCCGATCAGCAACCGGCCGTGCTCGTCGACATCGGTCGCGATCCCGGTCAGCACCCGGCCGCCCGGAAGTTCGGCGCGCACCTCGGCACCGATTGTGCCGCACCGGTTCCGGTACTCGCGGGCCACGTCCGCGATGTCCCAGTCGGCGGCGCTCCAGTCGGTGAAACGGCGGGCGAACTCGCGCAGCAGCGCCAGCGCGAGTTCGGTCCGGTCGACGTCCGGCGCGCCCGCCAGCGTCAGCGACGTGGCGTGCGGCACCGGCAGTTCGTCCTGCGCCAGGCTCACATTCAGTCCGACGCCGACCACCACGGCGGGCGCGCCCGCACCGGAGGCCACCTCGGCGAGGATGCCCGACACCTTGCGCCCGTCGATGAGAATGTCGTTGGGCCACTTGAGGTTCGCGTGCAGACCGGTGACCGCGCGGACGCCGTCGACGACCGCGACGCCGGTGAGCAGCGGCAGCCAGCCCAGCACCGCGGGGTCGATGCCGCGCAGCCGCACGAGCGTCGACATCGCGATCTGCGCCCGCGGCGGGCTCACCCAGGTGCGCTCGTGCCGACCGCGGCCGCGCTCCTGCGCCTCCGCGATCAGCACCCGGCGATCGGCGTCCGGCTCCCCGGCGTGCGCGATCAGATCGGCGTTGGTGGAGCCGGTCGACTCCACCACATCGATGCGGGAGAAGAACGACAGTTCGGGCGATTCGGCGAGGTCACGCCGCAACCGCTCGGCGTCCAAGGGTGGCCTGTGCACCACCGCAGGCTACTACTCACCTCATCGGGTGTGGCTCAGCATGCCGATCAGCGCTACCCAGACGTCGTCGATGGACTCGTCGTCCCCGGCGCCGTCCTCCCAGAACTCGGGATCGACCACGGTGGGTGTCGGTTCGGATGGTTGCCAACTCTGCCAGGTCGCGGCCAGGGCTCGCTCCGCGACGGATCTACTCCATTCCCACATTTCGCGCCTCCCCTGCGCTTGGAGATCTCCACGATAGCGGGAGGGCGCGGTCGAGCGACAGCGAATTTTCTCCGGATACAACCGGATTCGACTCAGAGGGGTTGCAGTCCCAGCGCGCCCGCGACGAAACGCCGCACCGCGGTCTGCCCGGAATCCAGTGCGGCACTGTGGCCTTCGCGCGCCCAGCCCGAAACCTCCGCGGTGCCATCGGGATTCGGCGTCACCACGATCTCGGCGACCAGCTCGGCGGTGGTGGGTTCGCAGACGGCCCACGAATAGCGGGTGGACTCGGCCCATTCGCGGGTGCGGCGCGCGACGTAGCCGGGGTCGTCGATGCCGCCCGCGGCGAGCGCGGGCCGGTCGTCGATGCGGTCGTCGGCGCGCAGGGCGCGCAGATACCAACTGCCCGCGTTGATCTCGACGGGTTCCATCAGCGCTCCCGTCGCCGTTGCCGACGGTCGCGGCGGTGCGCGCGGCGGTCCTCGCGGCGTTTGTCCCCGGCCTGGGTGAACGCGCCCATGAGGAGCGCGGTGGCCGGGATCATCAGGAACCACAGCCAGACATGCGTGGTGAAGAACAGGACGAGGGCGGCGATGACCACCAACCCCACGACCGGGCCCTGGAACTCCGGCTTGTCGCCGGTCTTGCGAACGGGCAGCGGCTTGTCGGACGTGGGTTCGGGGAGGTCGGTGAACACCTCGGTGAGGTCGCCGCGGGTGACGGCGGCCGCGACGACCGCGCTGCGTTCGTCGAATTCCGCGACCGACAACCGGCCCGCCGCGAAATGATCCGACAAGCGCCGCATGGCCTCTTCACGCTCGGTGGTGCCGATGCGGATGTCGGGTGACTCAGCCATACATTCGAGCGTAGCGACCGGGTGGTGGTTCCGCCCGACGTGCCCGGTTTAGGGTCGAACGGTGACGCGGTGGTTCGGGAGGTATCGGCTCGACGGGCTGATCGGGCGAGGCTCGGTGGGCGAGGTCTGGCGCGCCTGCGACGACACCGGCCGCGTCGTCGCGTTGAAGATCCTCTCGGTCACCGCGGACGAGCCGGACTATCGGCGGCGCTTCGAGCGGGAGGCCCGCATCGGGGCCGATCTGGCCGATCCGCACATCGTGCCGATCTTCGATTTCGGTGAGCAGGACGGGCGGCTGTTCCTGGCGATGGCCTACATTCCGGGCGTCGACCTCGCCGCGCGGCTGCGGTCGGGGCCGATGGACGTCGACGCGGCGGTGGACGTGATCGGCCAGGTCGCCTCGGCCCTGGACGCCGCGCACGCGGCCGGGCTGGTCCATCGCGACGTCAAACCGGCCAATGTCATCGTGCACGCCAGCGGGTTCGCGTATCTCATCGACTTCGGGATCGCCCGCGCCGCGCATCACACCACGATCACCGCGACCGGGTTCACGGTCGGCACGCTCGCCTACATGGCCCCGGAGCGGTTCTCCGGGCACGGCGACGCCCGGTCCGACATCTACTCGCTGGCCTGTGTGCTCTACGAATGCCTCACGGCGGAAAGACCTTTCGGCGACACCGATCCGGTGCGGCAGTTGCACGCGCATCTGCACGAGGCCCCGCCGAGTGCCCGCGCCCTGAATCCCGCTGTGCCGCAAGCCTTGGACGCGGTGATCGCCCGGGGCATGGCCAAGAGCGCCGACGAGCGGTATCGCAGTGCGGGCGAACTGGCCGCCGCGGCTCGGGCGGCGATCGGCGCGGGCGCGGTGACCTCGCGGGTTCCACCGGTGCTCGACGCGGACGCGAGCGCGCCGACCACGGTGCTTGGCGCCACGGCCCAGGGCTACCCGCCCGCGCCCGCGCGGCCCGGTCGTCCAGGGCCGGGCCTCGCCGCCGAACCCGGCGGGCGCTTCGACGCGGCGCGCGTCGCCGGACCGGTCGCCGCCGACGCACCGGGCACGCGGCTGTTGACCACATGGAACGGCACCGGACGACGCGCCTCGACCGGGACGGCGGTGAAGGTGGCGGCGCTCGCATTCGGGGCGCTGGTCGTCTTCGCGGCCATCGCGCTCGGCACGGCCCTGCTCACCCGCGACGGAAACGCACGACCCACCACGCCTCCCGCCACACCCCCGGCGAGCGTCGCGCCCGCGCCCGCGCCCACGTCCCCGATCGAACAGACCACGACCGACGCGCCGCCCCCGCCGACCATGACCATTCCCGTGCCGCCGGGTTTCGGCACCCCGCCGTTCCAGATTCCGGGCATCTCCCAGAACCAGCCGAAGGACGACAAACCCGGAAACCCCGCGGGCCACGGCAATCCGCCGGGCCACGACAAGAAGGAGAAGAAGGACAAATGACGCGAGGCCCGTCCGCGGGTGCGGACGGGCCTGGGGAAACCGTTGTCGCCTACTTGATTTCGGCGAGCACCGTGCCCTGGGTGATGGCGGCCCCGGCCGCCACGGCCAGCCCGCTGACCACACCGGCCTTGTGGGCGGTGACCGGGTTCTCCATCTTCATGGCCTCGAGCACCACGATCAGGTCACCCGCCTCGACGGTCTGGCCCTCCTCGACCGCGACCTTGACGACCGTGCCCTGCATGGGCGCGGTCACCGCGTCGCCGGACGCCGCGCCCGCGCTCGCGCCACCGCGCTTGCGGGGCTTGGGCTTCTTGCGGACCACGCCCGCGCCGTTGCCGCCCGCACCGGCCGCGCCCGCGCCGACGGAGAACTGACCCGGCAGCGACACCTCGAGCCGACGACCGCCGACCTCGACCACGACCTTCTGCCGCGGCGCCTCGTCCTCTTCCTCGATCGGCTGGGCGCCGGTGTAGGGCGGAATCGGGTTGTCCCAATCGGTTTCGATCCACTTGGTGTAGACGTCGAACTTGGTGCCGTCGCCGATGAACGCCGGGTTGCTCACGATGTGGCGATGGAACGGCAGCACCGTCGCCAGGCCCTCGATCTCGTACTCGTCGAGCGCGCGCCGCGCCCGCTCCAGCGCCTGGGTGCGGGTCTCACCCCAGACGATCAGCTTGGCCAGCATCGAGTCGAACTGCCCGCCGATCACCGAACCGGCGACCACACCGGAATCCATCCGCACGCCGGGGCCGGTGGGCTCCTTGTACACGGTCACCGGGCCGGGGGCGGGCAGGAAGTTGCGGCCCGCGTCCTCGCCGTTGATGCGGAACTCGATGGCGTGCCCGCGCGGGGTCGGATCCTCGGTGATGGTCAGCTGCTCGCCGTTGGCGATGCGGAACTGCCAGCGCACCAGGTCGATTCCCGAGGTCTCCTCGGTCACCGGATGCTCGACCTGCAAGCGGGTGTTGACCTCGAGGAAGGACACGGTCTCGCCCTGCACCAGGTACTCGACCGTACCCGCGCCGTAGTACCCGGCCTCGCGGCAGATCCGCTTGGCCGACTCGTGGATCTTGGCGCGCACCTCATCGGACAGGAAGGGGGCCGGGGCCTCCTCGACCAGCTTCTGGAACCGCCGTTGCAGCGAGCAGTCCCGGGTGCCCGCGACGATGACATTGCCGTGCTGATCGGCCAGCACCTGCGCCTCGACGTGCCGAGCCTTGTCCAGATACTGCTCGACGAAGCACTCACCGCGACCGAACGCCGCGGTCGCCTCACGAGTGGCCGAGTCGAACAGCTCCGGGATCTCCTCGATGGTGTGGGCCACCTTCATGCCACGACCCCCACCGCCGAAGGCGGCCTTGATGGCCACGGGAACCCCGTACTGCTTCGCGAACTCGACCACCTCGGCCGCGTTCTTCACCGGATCCTTCGTGCCCGCCGCCATCGGCGCCTGAGCACGCTCGGCGATGTGCCGCGCGGTCACCTTGTCACCCAGATCGCGAATCGACTGCGGGCTCGGCCCGATCCAGATCAGACCGGCGTCGAGCACGGCCTGCGCGAAATCGGCGTTCTCCGAAAGGAATCCGTAACCCGGGTGGATGGCGTCGGCGCCCGACTTGCGGGCCGCGTCCAGAATCTTGTCGAAGACCAGGTACGACTCGGCGGAGGTCTGACCACCCAGCGCGAACGCCTCGTCGGCGAGCTTCACGAACGGCGCCTCGGCATCGGGCTCGGCGTACACCGCGACACTGGCGATACCGGCATCCTTCGCGGCCCGGATGACCCGCACCGCGATCTCGCCCCGATTCGCGATCAAAACCTTCGTGATCTGCGCGCTGGCGTGGCTGGGCACTGAGCCTCCTGATGCTGTGGACAACTTTCGTCTGGAGCGAGTGTAGGCAGTCTGCCAACAGACTCCGCACCGGGCTAGGGGCTACTGAACAGTAGTCCCGCCAAGTGATATGAACAACAGTCTCGCCGAATGGCAAGCCGGGACTTTACGCCGCGCCCGCCGCCTGGGACGAGAGTTCGGACACCTCACCGGGTTCAGCGCCCTTGACCATGGGAGTTCGCACAGCATTTCCCCATTCGGTCCAGGAACCGTCGTAATTACGAACGTTCGCCAGCCCGAGCAGGGCGGTCAGCACGAACCAGGTGTGCGCGGACCGTTCCCCGATGCGGCAGTAGACGATCGTTTCGGGGGCCGCGCGGAACTCCTCGTAGATCCGATCCAATTCGGCGCGGGAACGGAACCGGCCGTCCGCGGCGAGCGCTCGATTCCACGGAATGTTCACCGCCGTCGGAATGTGGCCCGCGCGCAACGACTGTTCCTCGGGGCGGTCGCGGATTCGATCGCATTCCCCCGAATACTCCTCGGCGGCACGCACATCCAGCAGGGCGGCCGCGCGGTCGGCCGAATTCACCAGCCCTCGGACCTCGTCGAGGAACACGCGCGCGGGCGGATCGTCGCGCTCGACCATCGGGTATTCGCCCAACCCGACGGCGGGCACCTCGAAGGTGGTGTCGCGCGCCTCGGAGATCCACGCGTCCCGACCGCCGTCGAGCAACCGCACGTCCGGATGGCCGAACAGGTCGAAGACCCACAGCGCCGCCGCGGCCGTACCGTTGCCCTTGTCGCCGTAGAGGACCACGGTGTCGTCGCGCTCGATGCCCTTGGCTCGCATCAATTCCGCGAAACGGACGCTATCGACCACGTCCCGGGTGTCCGGGTCGGTAAGCTCGGCCCGCCAGTCGATCTTGACAGCACCCGGGACATGGCCGATGTCGTATAGCAGGATGTCCTCGTCGGCCTCGACGATCCGCAATCCCGGCGCGCCGATGTTTGCCGACAGCCACTCTGTGGTTACTAGTCGGTGAGGATAGGCGTGGGCGCCGAAGGAGTGATGCGGGTCCGGGGCGACGGGCACGATGGTCGGTCCTTCGTTGTGAGTCAGCGGTTCCTCTCCGATGGTAGGCGGGGAACCGACAGCAACCGGTTTCACATCACGAATCTGGTGAAGCTCGATTAAGTCGCAGCTCCATCCGATAAAGTCTCCTGGGAGGAGGGGTGAGCTATGTCCGATTCTTGGCCACGACGGCGCCTGCTCGCGATCCTGCGTGGCGCCAGCGAGCCTCTCGATGCCCAGGAACTCGCGAGAGTGACCGGGCAGCACGTGACCACGGTGCGCTTCCACCTGGACGTGTTGACGCGTGAGTCGCTGGTGCGGCAGTTCCAGCAGCCGCCACGCGGGCGCGGCCGTCCGCGCATCGGGTACACCGCCGTTCAGCGATCGGTCGGCTACCAGGATCTGGCCCAGGTGCTGGCCGATCAGCTCGGGTCGGATCCGCGGCGGCGCTCGGACGCGGCCATCGCGGCCGGGCGGGCGTGGGGCGCGCGACTCGAGACGATGGAACAACCCATCACCTCGCTCGACGACGCCAAGGACGCCACCATGACGATGATGTCCGAACTGGGCTACGCCCCCGAGCGGGACCCCGGCAGCGAGACCGGCGATCAGGTGCTGATCCGGATGACGGCCTGCCCGCTGCGCGATCTGGCCCGCACCCATTCGGAGGTCGTGTGCGGGGTGCACCTCGGGTTGATGCGCGAGGTGATCGACCGCAACGGCGGCCGCGACACGGTGAACGTGCGGCTGCATCCGTTCGTGCAGCCCGAACTGTGCGTGGCCCGGCTCGAGGCGCTGCGGACCGTGCTGGTGCCCGACGCCGCGACCATGCCCGACGCCCGGCCCGAGACCGGCGAGCCGCGCATCGCGACGCCCTCAGGAGGCCGGGTCGCTCCCCAATTGCGTACCGCCGACCCACAATTGCGCAACGGAGACGCCCACGTCGCGAAGCAGTCGACGAAGTAGCGGCAGGCCGATCCCGATCACACTGGACGGATCGCCGCGCAGGCCCTCGACGAACCAGCCGCCGCGGGCGTCGAGGGTGAAGGCCCCGGCCACCCGCAACGGCTCGCCGGTGGCGATGTAGGCGTCCAGTTCGTCGGGGTCGGGCGTGCCGAATTCGACCGTGGTGCCGCAACAGTCGTGGGCCAGCGCGACGATTCGGCCCTCGCGCAGGCGCAGTACGCAGTGTCCGGTCAGCAGTTCGGCCGCGCGCCCGGCCATCACGGCCCAGCGCTTGCGGGCCACCTCGGCGGTCAGCGGTTTGCCCTGGAGTTCGCCGTCGAGCAGCAGCATCGAATCACAGCCCACCACAACGCAATCCGTGATCACGTCGGCGTCCTCGGCGATCAGGGCGGCGGCGACGGCCTCGGCCTTGGCGCTGGCCAGGGCGACCACCACATCGACGGGCGCGGTCCCGGCGGGCAGGGCCGCGGCCACCGCGTCCTCGTCCACGTCGGAGACCCGGACCACCGGGGTGACCCCGGCCGAGCGCAACACCTGCAATCGCGCGGGCGAGGCCGAGGCGAGAACGAATCGGGGCACGTCAGGCGTTCGGGTAGCCGAACGCGTACGGCGAGAACGGGACGGTGCCGCGATGCATGAACGTCGGCCGTCCCCACAGATCGATCGGGCCGCGCGGCTCCGGCGCGGAATCGGCGCTCGCGGCCGCGGCGGTCAGCACGCACACCAGGGCGGCGATCTCGTCGTCGGTGGGCGCGCCCTTCAGGATCCGGATGACGGGTCCCGCGTCCGACTCGGCATCGGCGACCAGCGGTTCCATCGCGGCGAGATCATCGGCCGCCAGATCCAGCTCCGCGGCGCGCAAAACTTCTTCATCAGCCACAGCCGTCACAGCGCCAGCTCCTCCTGTCAGGTGCCGGACCCGGGTGGGGTCGGCGTCCATCTCTTTCCATCTTGACCCGAACGAGCCGGTTCACACTGATCGAGAGAGATCTGTTGGACATTTCACAGTTTGTCCCTCTCACCGCGCATATCGTCCGATCACAGCGGAATGTTGCCGTGCTTCTTCGGCGGCAGGGTGACCATCTTCCGCTCGAGCAACCGCAGGGCCGACACGATCTGCCCGCGCGTGTGCGAGGGCGGGATGACCGCGTCCACATAGCCGCGCTCGGCGGCCACGTAGGGGTTGACCAGCGTATCCTCGTACTCGTTCTGCAGTTCCAGGCGCAGCGCGTCGACGTCGGCGCCCTCGGCCGCGGCCTGCTGCAACTGTTTGCGGTAGACGAAGCCGACCGCGCCCGACGCGCCCATGACCGCGATCTGCGCGGTGGGCCAGGCCAGGTTCACGTCCGCGCCCATGTGCTTGGAGCCCATGACGTCGTAGGCGCCGCCGTAGGCCTTGCGGGTGATGATGGTGATCTTGCCGACCGTGGCCTCGCCGTAGGCGTAGAGCAGCTTGGCCCCGCGCCGGATGATGCCGTTGTACTCCTGGCCGGTGCCGGGCAGGAAGCCGGGGACGTCGACCAGGGTGATGATCGGGACGTTGAACGCGTCGCAGGTCCGCACGAACCGCGCGGCCTTCTCCGAGGCGTCGATGTCGAGGCAGCCCGCGAACTGGGTGGGCTGGTTGGCCACGATGCCGACGCTGCGGCCGTCCACGCGACCGAAGCCGACGATGACGTTCATCGCGCGCTCGGCCTGCACCTCGAGGAACTCGTCGTCGTCGAGCAGTCGCCGGATGATCTCGTGCATGTCGTAGGGCTGGTTCGGCGAGTCCGGGATGATCGTGTCGAGCTCGAGGTCCTCCTCGGTCAGCGACTCCTCGATCGCGCCCTCGATCGGATCGCTGGCCGGGAAGCGCGGGGCCTCGGCGCGGTTGTTGCTGGGCAGGTAGCTCAGCAGATCCTTGACCCAGTCCAGGGCGTCCTGCTCGCCGGAGGCCACGTAGTGGGCCGTGCCCGACTTGACCATGTGGGTGTGGGCGCCGCCCAGCTCCTCCATGGTGACCTCTTCACCGGTGACGGTCTTGATGACGTCCGGTCCGGTGATGAACATCTGGCTGGTCTCGTCGACCATGACGACGAAGTCGGTGAGCGCCGGGGAGTACACGTGCCCGCCCGCGGCCGCGCCCATGATCAACGAGATCTGCGGGATCACGCCGGAGGCCTGGATGTTGCGGTGGAAGATCTCGCCGTAGAGGCCGAGCGAGACCACGCCCTCCTGAATGCGCGCTCCCGCACCGTCGTTGATGCCGATCAGCGGGCGGCCGGTCTTGAGCGCCAGATCCATGACCTTGACGATCTTCTCGCCGTACACCTCGCCGAGGCTGCCGCCGAAGACCGTGGCGTCCTGGGAGAAGATGCAGACATCGCGGCCGTCGATGGTGCCGTAACCGGTCACCACGCCGTCGCCGAGCGGACGGTTGTTCTCCAGCCCGAAGTTGACGCTGCGGTGGCGGGCGAGCGCGTCCAGTTCCACGAACGAGCCCTCGTCCAGCAGTGCGAGAATCCGTTCGCGCGCGGTCATCTTGCCCTTGGCGTGGACCTTGTCGACCGCGGCCTCACCCATCGGGTGCTGGGCCTCTTCCATGCGGTTGCGCAGATCGGCCAGCTTCCCGGCGGTGGTGTGGATATCGGGTGCGCCCGCCGAACCCGGCTGAGGCTGCTGCTGGACACTCGTCATGACGGGGAGTGTAACCAGTCCGAGACCTCCTGAAAATTCCAGTATCCACTACCCGCGGGTACCGCTATTGGCTACTCGTCAGTAAGAAACCGCTGGTGAAAGCCCCTGAGCAGCAAAGACTTCAGTACCCGATCCAGCGCGTCGACGGCCTCGTCGAGTTCCTCGGCGGTGACGGTCAGCGGCGGCCGGAACCGCAGGCCGCGCTCGCCGGTGCCGAGGATGAGGACGCGTTCGCGCTCGTAGAGTTCGGCGGCCACGGCATCGCGCAGTTCGGGCGAGGCCAGCGTGATCGCGCACATGAGCCCGCGCCCGCGCGGTTCGGTGACCTCCGCGTGGCGCGCGGCCAGCCCCTCGAGGCGATCCAGCAGATAGGGACCGAGCGTCGCGGCGTGCTCGATGAGTCCGTCGCGTTCGATCACCTCGAGGATGCGGCGGGCGCGGACCATGTCGCCGAGGTTGCCGCCCCAGGTGGAGTTCAGCCGCGAGCTGACCCGGAAGACGTTGTCGGGCACCTCGTCGACGCGGCGGCCCGCCATGATTCCGCAGACCTGGGTCTTCTTGCCGAATGCCACGATGTCGGGCGCGAGGCCGAGTTGCCGGTAGGCCCAAGCACTTCCGGTCATGCCGGCGCCGGTCTGCACCTCGTCGAGGACGAACAGCGCGTCGTATTCGTGGCACAGCTCCTGCATCGCGAGCAGGAACTCCGCGCGCAGATGCCGGTCGCCGCCCTCGCCCTGGATGGGCTCGGCGATGAAACACGCTATGTCGTAAGGGTTTTCGGCGAAGGCGGCGCGGGCCTGCGCCAGGGCCCGGCGCTCGGCGGCGGCGATGTCGACGCCGTCGGTGCGGTACGGGGTGTCGATGCGCGGCCAATCGAACTTCGGGAAGCGCGCGATCTTGACCGGTTCGGTGTTGGTGAGCGAGAGGGTGTACCCACTGCGACCGTGGAAGGCGCCGGTCAGATGCAACACCTTGGTGCCGAGATCGCCTGAGCGCCCGTGCATTTCGTTGTGGCGGCTCTTCCAGTCGAACGCGGCCTTGAGCGCGTTCTCCACCGCGAGGGCGCCGCCGTCGATGAAGAACCGGTGCGGCAGTGCGGGATCGCCGAGCACACGCGCGAAAGTGTCGACGAAGCGCGCCATTTCGACGGTGTAGACATCGGAGTTGCTGGGCTTGTTCAGCGCCGCGGTGGTCAGTTCGGCGCGGAACTCGTCGTCGGCGGCCAGGGCGGGGTGGTTCATGCCCAGCGCCGAGGACGCGAAGAAGCCGAACATGTCGAGATACGCGGTGCCGTCCCGGGCGTCGACCAGGCGCCGGCCCTGCGAGCGTCGCAGATCCAGCACCAGGTCGAAGCCGTCGGCGAGGATGTTCGCGGACAGGATGTCGTGTACGCGGGCGGGGGTGACCGGCGTCGCGTCGGCGACTGCCCCCGGCCGCTCCAGTTCGAGGGTCACACGAACCAGGCTAACGTAAATTTTTACGACATCACTACGGAAACACCGTAAAAAGTAACGATCTCCGGCTAACGATCGTAGAATGTCTGGAGAATGATGGTGCTGCGCGTGCGGACGTTGGCGGTCGCGCGGATCTCCTGCAACAGCTGTTCGAGGTGTCGCGGCGAGGCCACCCGGACCAGCAGCACGTAGCTCTCGTCGCCCGCGACGGAGTGGCACTCCTCGATACCGGGGATGTGTTGCAGCAGGGCGGGGGCGTCATCGGGTTGGGACGGGTCGAGAGGAGTGATGGCGACGAATGCCGACAGCAGTTGTCCCAGGGCTTCCGGATCGACCTTCGCGGTATAGCCTCGGATCACCCCGCGCGCCTCTAGCCGCCGAACTCTCGATTGCACCGCGGACACCGACAGATTGGCCTTCTCCGCGAGATTCGACAGCGTGGCGCGACCGTCGGCCATCAGCTCGCGGATCAAGAGTCGATCGATATCGTCCAGAACAGCTTTCGTCGGTGCATCCGCCATCAGCGAAGGCTAACCCAGCGAACCGAACTCGTGGCCGGAACATGGTCTCGGGCCGTCCGAAGATTCCCGCCTCACATGGAGAAATGGATGACATCCGCACCCACCGCACCATTGACCGACGAACTGCGCGCCCGCGCCGAGCAACTGCTGCGCGAGTTGGGCGCCACCCCGCCCGCACCGGGCCCGCTGTCGGCCCGTACCCCGATCACCGGCGGTGAGCTGGCCACGCTCGCGCCGAGTTCGGCTTCGGAGGTGGACGCGGCGATCGGCAAGGCGGCCAACGCGTTTCGGTCCTGGCGCACCGTGCCCGCGCCGGTGCGGGCGGCGGTGGTGCGGCGGCTGGGACAACTGCTGACCGAACATCTCGGCGCGCTGGGCGAATTGGTGACGCTGGAGGCGGGCAAGATCGGCGCGGAGGCGCGCGGCGAGGTGCAGGAGATGATCGACATCTGCGAGTTCGCGGTGGGATTGTCGCGCCAGCTCTACGGTTACACGATGCCGTCGGAGCGGCCCGGGCACCGGCTGATGGAGACCTGGCATCCGCTGGGTGTGGTGGGGGTGTTGTCGGCATTCAATTTCCCGGTGGCCGTGTGGTCCTGGAACACCGCGCTCGCGTTGGTGTGCGGGGACACGGTGGTGTGGAAGCCGTCGGAGACGACGCCGTTGACGGCGCTGGCCTGTCACACGCTGGTGCGGCGGGCGGCGGAGGACGTCGGGGCGGATCCGGAGATCCACCAATTGATCCAGGGCGCGGGCGATGTCGGCGCGCTGCTGGTGGACGACGAGCGGGTGGCGTTGGTGAGCGCGACGGGTTCGGTGCGGATGGGGCAGGCGGTCGCGCCGCGCGTGGCGGCCCGGTTCGGGCGCTGCCTGCTGGAGTTGGGCGGGAACAACGCGGCCGTGGTGACACCCTCGGCGGATCTCGAATTGGCCACGCGCGGCGTCGTTTTCGCGGCGGCGGGCACGGCCGGACAGCGCTGCACGACGTTGCGGCGGCTCATCGTGCACAGGTCGGTGGTGGACGAACTGGTCGACCGGATCGCCCAGGCGTATCGCCAACTGCGCGTGGGCAATCCGCTCGACGACGGCGTCCTGGTGGGCCCGCTGATCAACGAACGCGCCTACACCGCCATGCGGGAGGCGCTCACCCGCGCGGAGGCCGACGGCGGCGAATTGCGCTGCGGCGGAGACCGAGTCGAGGGCCCCGACCCGCACGCCTACTACGTCCGCCCCGCCCTGATCCGCATGCCCGCCCAGACCGACATCGTCCGCGCCGAGACCTTCTCCCCCATCCTCTACGTCCTCACCTACGACGACTTCGACGCCGCGATCACCCTGCACAACGCCGTCCCCCAGGGCCTGTCGTCGGCCATCTTCACCACCGACCAACGCGAGGCCGAACTCTTCCTCTCCTCCGACGGCTCCGACTGCGGCATAGCCAACGTCAACATAGGCACCTCCGGCGCCGAAATAGGCGGCGCCTTCGGCGGCGAGAAACAAACCGGCGGCGGCCGAGAATCCGGCACCGACGCCTGGAAGTCCTACATGCGCCGAGCCACCAACACCATCAACTACTCCCCCGACCTCCCCCTCGCCCAAGGCATCCACTTCACCTGACCACCCCCAGGCAAACCAACCCAGCCGCACCCTTTATTCGAATCCGCACCCGTTCCAGGGCCCCACAAAGGGTGCGGATCCAGATAAAGGGTGCGGCTGGGGATGCCGTAAACCCTTGAGCGCCTGGCGTTTTGAGAGGTTTGGCGTTAGAGGGTTCGGATTTCGGATTCGTAGGTGTTTCGGGTGGTGGGGTCGGTGGGGTGGAGGGCTCGGGTGCCGTTGAGGAGGCGGCGGACCAGGCGGGTGGCGGGTTCGGGGGTGGCGGCCAGGGCCAGGTCGAGGGGGGACAGGTAGGCGGGGACGGGGATTTCGGGGCGGCGGGTGTGGCAGGTTTTGACGATGGCGGCGGCCACGTCCTCGGGGTCGACGGTGGGGAGGCCGCGGCCGAGGGTGAGGCCGGAGGAGAGGCGGGTGCGGACGGCCGAGGGGAGGACGCAGCTGACGCTGATGCCGTGATCGGCGAATTCCAAACGGGTGGCGGCCGACAGGCCCACGGCGGCGAACTTGCTCGCGTTGTAGACCGCGAGGCCGGGCAGCGGCACCTTGCCCGCGAGGGAGGCGACATTGACGACGTGACCGCGCCCGCGGGTGATCATGCCGGGCACCACCGCGCGCATGCCGTGGATCAATCCCCACACGTTCACATCGATCGTGGTGCGCCCCACCGCATCCGGCTCCGCCAGGAACTCCCCGGCGGGCATCACCCCGGCATTGTTCACCAGCACATCGATCCGCCCCATCTCGCCGACCGCCGCGTCCCACTGCTCCCGAACCCGGACATCGAGCCGCACCGCGCGCCCGTGCACCGCCGAGGCCACCTCCCGCGCCGCCGCGAGATCCACATCGGCGACCACGACCTCGGCTCCCTTCCGCGCGAACGACTCGGCGGTCGCCGCGCCGATACCGCGCCCGCCCCCGGTGACGAACACGCGCGCGCCGTTCAAATCGATTGCCGGATAATCGTTTCCGAAGAGATTCATGCGAAGACTCCCTGTTCCACCGCGCGCCGAGTGCTGCGCAGACTGTGCTCGAACGTCGCCACCCGCCGCCGTCCGTCCATGAAATTGGCCCCCATCACCGCGAGATCCTCCGCCCGCGCGTCGATCCGCAGCACCTTCGTCCCCCGCGCCCGCAGCCCGGCGATCTCCCGAGACAGCCTGGCGCTCATCCGATTCCGCAGCTGCCGCTCCAACAGATGCCCCGGCCCCTCGGCCCGCTCCCGACGCGCCGACGCCATCGGCGCCAGCACCACGACCTCGTCCAGCTCCGCGTCCGCCAGCAGATCCACCGACGCCGTCGAGGCCGCGCCCCCGTCGACATACCGCCGCCCCTCGATCGTCACCGGCGGAAACCAGCCGGGAATCGCCCACGAAGCCCGCAGCGCCGCACCGAGATTCGCGGTCGGCGCGCCCGGCGACCCGAACGCCACCCGCCGCCCGCTCGCGTAGTCCATCGCCACCAGCCAGGTCGCCGGATGCGACACCCACTCCCGGCCGGGCGCGAGTTCCTCGGCCAGCCGCTGCAACCACGCCGCGTCGCCCCCGCCCTCCGGCAACAACCCGCTGCCCGCCGTCAACAGCCCTTGTCCCCGCCGCACCCGGGGCGACGCCAATGTCCGCAGCCCGTGCCGCGGCGAGCCCAGCCGTGGGCGCGGCAACGGCGGAAACCGCCCGGGCGCGTCCCGCAGATGTCGCGCCAACACCGAATCGCCCTGTCCGCGTTGCATATCCAGCAGCTCGTCCACTCCCACCCCGCTGCCCAGCATGGTCACCAGCTCCGCCCCCGCCGACGTCCCGATCAGCACGTCCGCCTCCCGCGGATCCCACGCCAGCACGTCCCGCACGGCCCCCAGCGCCGCCACCGTCCACGCCGCCCCGAGGGTGCCGCCGCACCCGATCGCCAATCCGCGCCTGGCCCCATTGCCGTTACTCATGGTTTCGCACACTAACAGACTTCAAATACCACCGGTATCCCAAAACCTCTCGTCCCTAGAATCACCCCATGCCCCGATTGACCCGGTCCGAAAGCCAGGCCCGCACTCGCGCGGAGCTGCTCGACACCGCGCGGACGCTGTTCCTGTCCGAGGGCTACGCCCGCACGAGCCTGGAACGCGTGGCCGAGGAGGCGGGCTACTCCAAGGGCGCGGTCTACTCGAACTTCCGCACCAAATCCCAGCTCTGCCTCGAGGTGCTGGCCCTCATCCACGAGACCAAGTTCGCCGAGGTGAGCGAGGTCGTGCGCACCGCGGGCACGCTGGAGGATCGGCTCGCCCGGCTGGAGGACTGGGCCGAGGCCACCCTCGGCGACGTGGGCTGGACCATGCTGGAATTCGAGTTCGCCATCGTCGCCCGCGACGACCCCGCGCTCCAAGCCGCGCTGGTCGCCGATCTGAGCCTGGTGCGCGGCACGGTCGCCGCCCAATTGCACGCCCTCGCCGGCGATCTCGGCGTCGAGCTGCCGATGCCCGCCGAGGACGCGGCCACGCTGGTGTTGAGTACGGGACTGGGCCTGGGCATTCAGCGGGCGGTGGATCCGTCGCTGTCCGCGCGCCTGATCACCGCGGCGGTCCGCGGTCTGCTGCGCTCGGCTACGAACGGAAGTGCAGCGTCCACTCGCCACGATAGTGCAACCGGGTGACGCTCAGCGGCGGAATGTCGATGCGCCAGAACGACTTCGCGGGCGCGTCGAGGGTCACCAGCAGCGCCGCGCGGACGACCGCCGGATGGGTGACCGCGATGGTGGACACGTCCTGGGCGGCCATGTCGTCGAGCCACTCCCGCGTCCGCTCGAGGACGTCGACGACCGACTCACCCCCGTGCCCGCGAAACTTCGGATCGGTCAGCCACGCGTAGAGCTCGTCCTGGGGTACCGACAGCAATTCCCCGCCCCGCCAGGCCCCGGCGTCCAGATCGCGCAGCCGATCGTCCTCGTCGCCGAGCAGGCCCAGCAGCGCCGCGGTCTCGACGGCCCGGCGCTCGGGCGCGGTGAGGACCCGCGCCGCGGGTAATCGCCCGCACGCGGAAACGGCCCGGCGGCCCGCCTCGGTGAGCGGTTCGTCCACCGGGAATCTGGCTTTGCGCATCGCTTCGGTCATACCGTGACTGACGAGGTCGAGTCGGAGGACCTTCTGCACGGTTCGAAGCGTACGGCGCTCGATGGCGGCGCGGGTCGTGATTGCCGCGCCTTCGCTCCACCCGTTGTTGTCGGTGGTGGGGTGCAGACTGGGACCCATGGACCAGTTCTCGCGCGCCACCCAGGAGTGGTTCGACGGCGCCTTCGCCGCGCCGACGGCCGCTCAGTTGGGCGCGTGGCAGGCCATTTCGGCCGGTGAACACACCCTGGTCGTCGCGCCGACGGGTTCGGGGAAGACCTTGTCGGCGTTCCTGTGGGCGATCGACCGGCTCGCCACCCGACCCCCCGCCGACGGTCCGGCGCGCACCAGTGTGCTCTACATCTCGCCGTTGAAGGCGCTGGCCGTCGACGTCGAACGGAATCTGCGCGCGCCGCTCGTCGGGGTCACCCAGACCGCCAAGCGGCTGGGTCTGCCCGCCCCCGAGATCACCGTCGGCGTGCGCTCCGGCGACACCACCGCCGCCGCGCGCCGGACCATGCAGCGCACCCCGCCCGACATCCTCATCACCACCCCCGAATCGCTGTTCCTCATGCTGACCTCGGCCGCGCGCGAGACGCTGAGCGAGGTCCGCACGGTCATCGTCGACGAGGTGCACGCCATCGCGGGCTCCAAACGCGGTGCGCACCTGGCGCTTTCGCTGGCCCGACTGGATCTTCTGACCGAGCGTCCCGCCCAGCGCATCGGGCTGTCGGCGACGGTCCGCCCGCCCGAGGAGGTCGGCCGGTTCCTGGTGGGTCCGGCCCCGATCACCATCGTCGCGCCGCCCGCGCCCAAGACCTTCGACCTGTCGGTCCGCGTTCCCGTCGCCGATATGACCGAACCGGGCGATTCGGACGATCAGCCCGGCTCGATCTGGCCGCACGTCGACTCCGCCATCGTCGATCTGGTGCTCGCACACCGCTCCTCGATCGTGTTCGCGAATTCGCGTCGCCTCGCCGAACGCCTGACCGCGCGGCTGAACGAGGCGTACACCGCGCGGCTCGGCGATCCGGTGGCCACCGAGCACGCCCCGCCCGCCCAGCTCGGCCCGTCCACCGAGGTCACCCACGGTGCCGAGCAGTTGCTCGCGCGCGCCCATCACGGGTCGGTGAGCAAGGAGCAGCGCGCGCTCATCGAGGACGATCTCAAGAGCGGGCGACTGCGCTGCGTGGTCGCGACGAGCAGCCTCGAACTGGGCATCGATATGGGCGCGGTCGATCTGGTGGTCCAGGTGGAGGCGCCGCCGTCGGTGGCCAGCGGCCTGCAACGGGTCGGGCGGGCGGGCCATCAGGTGGGCGAGATCTCGCGCGGGGTGATCTTCCCCAAGCACCGCACCGACGTCGTGCACTGCGCGGTCGCCTCGATGCGGATGACCGCCGGCCAGATCGAGGAGCTGTCGATTCCGGCGCATCCGCTGGACATCCTCGCCCAGCAGACGGTCGCCGCCTGCGCGCTGGAGCCGATCGATGTGGACACCTGGTTCGAAACCGTCCGCGGCACCGGCAGTTACGCCACCCTGCCGCGCTCGGCCTACGAGTCCGTCCTCGATCTGCTGGCGGGCCGCTACCCCTCCGACGAATTCGCCGAGCTGCGCCCGCGGGTGGTCTGGGACCGCGACGCGGGCACGCTGACCGGACGCCCCGGCGCGCAACGCCTCGCCGTCACCTCCGGCGGCGCCATCCCCGACCGCGGCCTGTTCCCGGTCTTCATGGTCGGCGAAAAGGCCTCGCGCGTAGGCGAACTCGACGAGGAGATGGTCTACGAATCCCGCATCGGCGACGTCTTCGCCCTCGGCGCGACCAGCTGGCGCATCGAGGAGATCACCCACGACCGCGTCCTGGTCTCCCCCGCGTTCGGCCTGCCCGGCCGCTTACCGTTCTGGCACGGCGACTCCCTGGGCCGCCCGGCCGAATTGGGCGCCGCCCTGGGCGAATTCGTCCGCACCGCCGGTCAGGCCATCGAGCGCGCACCCGCCGCCCGGGTGGACACGCTGGTCGGGGCTACCTCCGACCCGGAGGTGACGAAGCGCGGAACTGGGGCATCGTCAGACTCGTCCAAGCGCGGGCAGCGCAGGGCCGGGGCGGAATTGGACGAACTCGAGCGGATCTCGCGCGCCGCCGGGTTGGACGCGTTCGCGACGGCCAATCTCGTTGCGCTGCTGCGGGATCAGCAGCAGGCGACGGGGCAGCTGCCCACCGATCGGACGCTGGTGGTTGAGCGGTTCCGCGACGAGCTCGGGGACTGGCGGCTGGTTCTGCACTCGCCGTATGGGTTGCCGGTGCACGCACCGTGGGCGCTCGCGGTGGGGTCGCGATTGCGCGAACGATTCGGGGTGGACGCCGCGCCGACCGCTTCCGACGACGGCATCGTGGTCCGGCTGCCCGACACCACCGACGATCCGCCGGGCGCGGAGCTGTTCGTCTTCGAATCCGACGAGATCGACGACATCGTCACCGAGCAGGTGGGCGCGTCGGCGCTGTTCGCCTCCCGTTTCCGGGAGTGCGCGGCGCGCGCCCTGCTGCTGCCGCGGCGCGATCCCGGGCGGCGGGCGCCGCTGTGGCAGCAGCGGCAGCGGGCCGCCCAATTGCTCGATGTGGCAAGGAAATTCCCGGACTTCCCGATTCTGCTCGAGACCGTGCGCGAATGTCTCCAGGACGTCTACGACCTGCCCGCGCTGCGTCGGCTGCTCGGTGAGGTGGCGCGGCGCAAACTGCGTCTGGTGGCGGTGGAGACGGCCGCGCCCTCGCCGTTCGCCAATTCGATGCTGTTCGACTACATCGGGCAGTTCATGTACGAGGGCGACAGCCCGCTCGCCGAGCGCCGCGCTGCCGCCCTGTCGCTGGATTCGAGTCTGCTCGCGGAACTGCTCGGACGGGTGGAGCTGCGGGAACTGCTGGACGCCGACGTCATCGCGCTGACCGAACGAGAGTTGCAGCGGCTCACGCCCGAACGTCACGCCCACGATCTCGAGGGTCTCGCCGACCTGTTGCGCCTGCTCGGCCCGCTCACCCCCGACGAGGCCGCGCGGCGTTGCGCCGACGATCCGGCGCCGTGGTTCGAGGAGTTGTCGAAAACCCGTCGCGCACTGGAGGTTTCGTTCGCCGGGCAGCGGTGGTGGGTGGCCGTGGAGGACGCCGCGCGGCTACGGGACGCCCTCGGGGTGCCGTTGCCGATCGGCACGCCCACGGCCTTCATCGAACCCGTACCCGATCCGCTCGGCGATCTCGTCGGCCGCTACGCCCGCACCCACGCGCCGTTCACTCTCGACGCGGTGGCGCGCCGGTTCGGCATCGGCACGGCGGTCGCCGCGACGGCGTTGCATCGACTCGCGGCCGAGAAACGGGTGGTCGAGGGCGAATTCACGCCGGGCGCGGCGGGCGCGGAATGGTGCGACGCCCAAGTTCTGCGCCGCCTGCGCCGCCGCTCCCTGGCCGCCGCGCGCAAGGAGGTCGAGCCGGTGTCGACCGCCGCGTTCGCCCGGTTCCTGCCCGCCTGGCAGCACGTCGGGACGGGAGAGTTGCGGGGTGTGGACGGCGTGGCTGCGGTGGTGGAACAGCTTGCGGGCGTTCCCATTCCGGCCTCGGCGTGGGAGTCGCTGGTCCTGCCGTCGCGGGTGCGCGACTACTCCCCCGCCATGCTCGACGAGCTGATGGCCACCGGCGAGGTGGTCTGGTCGGGTCACGGGTCGATCACCGCCAAGGACGGCTGGGTCGCGTTGCATCCCGCCGATCAGCTCCCGCTCACCCTGCCGCCGCCGGACGAGATCGACTTCGGTATGACGCACGTTCAGCTGTTGTTGTCGTTGGGGGCGACGCTCATACCCGTCGACGCGCAAGGTCGCTCCCTTCCCGGCGACACGTCGAAACATGCTGCGGGAGGGGAGATTTCGATCGAGCCCGAGAGACCCGCTGCGGAGGTGATGGATTCGTCGGTCACCGCCGAGCCCGAAGCGGGCGGACGGATGCAAGTGGTGCCGTCCACGGGCGGCGCGTACTTCTTCCGGCAGCTGTCGGACGCGACCGGTCTGCTCGACGACAACGCCGTGGCGTCCGCGCTCTGGGACCTGGTGTGGGCGGGGTACGTCGCCGGGGACACCTTCGCGCCGGTGCGAGCCCTGTTGTCCGGCACCACGCGCAGCACCACCGCCCACCGCACCCCCCGCCGGACCCCGCGCGGCCGGATGTACCTGCCCCGGGCGAACATGCCCACCCGCACCGGCCCGCCGACGGTCGCCGGACGGTGGTCGCTGCTGCCGGAACGCGAGGCGGACAACACGATTCGCGCGCACGCCACCGCCGACGTCCTCCTGGAACGTTACGGCGTCCTGACCCGCGGCCCCGTGCAGAGCGAGGGCGTCTCGGGCGGCTTCGCGCTCATGTACCGCGTCCTGACCGAATTCGAGGACCGCGGTCGCTGCCGCCGCGGATACTTCGTCGACTCCCTCGGCGGCGCCCAGTTCTCCACCACCGACGTCGTGGACCGCCTGCGCTCCTACGACTCCGACCGCGCCCAGCAGGGCGCTCTCGCCCTGGCGTCCTGCGATCCCGCGAACCCCTACGGCGCCGCGCTGCCCTGGCCCAAGTCCGCCGCCGAGGGCGCGGGACACCGACCCGGCCGCAAGGCGGGCGCCCTGGTCGTCCTGGTGAACGGCGAACTGGCCCTCTACCTCGAACGCGGCGGCAAGACCCTGCTCACCTTCACCGAGGACCCCCAGGCCCGCACCGAGGCCGCCGCCGCGCTCGCGGCACTGGTCACGACGCGGCGGGTCGATTCGCTGGTCATCGATCGCGTCGACGGGGAATCGGTCCACGGCAACACCTTCGCCACCTTCCTCACCGAGGCGGGGTTCGCCGCGACCCCGCGCGGGTTCCGGCTGCGGGGCAAACCATGATTCAAGGTTCCGACGGGGGCAGCGCGTTCGGTCAGGGAGGCGGGGTCCGCCGCGACTCCGCAGGGATTCCGGCTGCGGGGCAAACCGTGACCCAAGGCTTAGGCGGAGGCAGCGCGTTCGCGTTCGGCCACGGAGGCGGGGTTCGCCGCGACTCCGCGGGCAATCCGGCTGCGGGGCAAACCATGGGCCGCTGGCCCGAGGGCGCGCTCGGCGATGCTCGTGATCGGAATGCATTCGGATGGTGTCGAATACGCCTGGGCATTGTGGCGTGGGGCGACCCGGCGACGACAATCGTGGCGGCGGGAACGGGTACGCCCCAGGCCGCGGAGCACATCGGGATGCCGCATGCCCGAGGGTGACACCGTCTTCCTCGCCGCCGCTCGGCTGCGGCGAGCGCTCGACGGAAAGACCTTGACGCGCAGCGACTTTCGCGTGCCCCGCTACGCGACTCTCGATCTGCGAGGCGAGCCCGTGGAGAGCGTCGGGAGCTACGGCAAGCATCTGTTCGTCCGGACCCCGCGGGTCAGCATCCACACCCATCTCAAGATGGAGGGCGTCTGGCGGGTCTACCGCCCCGGCGAGCGATGGACCAAACCCGGCTTCACCGCGCGACTCGTCCTGAGCACCGAAGACGCCGAGGCCGTGGGTTTTTCGCTGGGCCTGGTCGAGGTGCTACGACGCGCTGACGAGCACACCGCGATCGATCACCTCGGCCCGGATCTATTAGGGCCGAACTGGAATCCCGAGGAGGCCGTCCGCCGCCTGCTCGAGCAACCCGAACGACCGATCGGACTCGCGCTACTCGATCAACGGAATCTGGCCGGAATCGGCAACATCTACCGCAGCGAAGTCTGCTTCCTACACCGCGTCCATCCGTCCACCCCCGTAGCCGCGGTACCCGATCCCATCGCGCTGGTCGAGGAGGCACACCGCATCCTCACCGAGGCCGTCCGCCACCCACCCCGCCGCCCCCTCGCCTACGGCCGCGCCAATCAACCCTGCCGCCGCTGCGGCAACGGCATGGTGGTCCGAATGCTCGCGGACGAGGTCGCCGAACGTTCCGAGCGCAGCGTGTACTTCTGCCCCCATTGTCAACCCGCGCCCGACTGAGCGCACGCCGAAAACGCGATGCCTCATGACGATCCGCGCTCACCGACCACGCCCCGGCACCCCCCGCCCGAACACCCGCACCCACCACGGTGACACCCCCGGCAAAACACCCCGCCGCTTACCGACGACCAGCACCCCGGCATAGCACCGCGCGCCCACCGACCACGACCCGGTGCCCGGCGAAACAACCCCGCGCCCGACCCACCACGGTCCGGCGGCCCAGGCGAAGCACCTCCCGCTCACCCACCACGACCCAACGCCCCGGCGAAGCCCCTCGCGCCCACCGACCACGGCCCGGCGCCCGACGAAACAACCCCGCGCCCGCCCACCATGATCCGGCGGCCCAGGCGAAGCACCTCCCGCTCACCCACCACGACCCAACGCCCCGGCGAAGCCCCTCGCGCCCACCGACCGCGACCCGGCACCCGACGAAACAACCCCGCGCCCGCCCACCATGATCCGGCGGCCGAGGGGAAGCACCTCGCGCTCACCCAGCACGACCGGCCCCGGCGAAACACCCCGGCGCTCACCCACCGCGACTCGACACGCGGGCGAAGCCTCTCGCGCTCACCGACCACGACCCGCCCCCGGCCAAAGAACCTTGCGCCCACCGACCACGGCCTAGCACCCCTGGCCGAACACTCCGCGCCCACAGAACCCGGCGCGCCAACCCCACCTCGAAGATTCCCCCGTGTAATTTGCCATTCAATTGCTAACGCTCAGCATCCGGGCTCCGACACATCCGTGGAAGATCCCGCCGCGCAACCGAGGAGCAGGCAGATGACGACGGTGACGAATGTTCGGCGCCGCACGTTCGATATTGCCGTGCAGGTGCTCATCGCGGTGGTTTGTCTCGCCGCGACGGTCGTCTTCAGTGTTCTCCTGCTGCACCAGCGTTCCGCCGCGCACGACCATCCCACCCCGCAGCCCTCCGCTCCGGCCATCGTCGCGCACTGACCGACCGCGAAAACCTCGATCCCGAAACTCATTCCAGAGGCAACCCAACCCCAAGCACGGCAACCCAGCCGCACCCCTTATTCGAATCCGCACCCCTTCCAAGGCCATACAAAGGGTGCGGATTCGAACAAAGGGTGCGGCTGGGGTGGGTCAGCTTTCGACGGGGACCGGTTCGAGGATTTCGGGGCGGGGTTCGGGGGCGGCGGCTCGGAGGGCGTCGGCGGAGATGTCGTCGGGTTGGGTTTGGGAGTGGATCTCGGCCTCCACTCGGGCTGTGTAGGTGGCTATTTCGCGGGTGGTCTCAGCTTCGGTCCAGCCGAGGACGGGGGCTATCAGGTGGGCCACCTCCTCGGCGCAGGCGGTGCCGCGGTGGGAGTACTCGATGGAGATCCGGGTGCGGCGGGCGAGGATGTCGTCGAGGTGGAGGGCGCCTTCGGCGGTGGCGGCGTAGAGGGCCTCGACCTTGAGGTAGCTGGGGGCCTCGGTGATGGGCTGGAGCAGGGTGGGGTCGCCCGCGGCGAGGTCGAGGACGTCGGTGAGCATCGAACCGTAGCGATTGAGCAGGTGTTCGATGCGGTAGGGGTGGACGCCGTAGGTTTCCGCGAGGTGGGGGGTCTGGTTGAGGAGGGCGAAGTAGCCGTCCGCGCCGAGCAGGGGGACCTTCTCGGTGATCGAAGGGGAGACGCGTTGCGGAATGTCTTGTGCCGCAGCGTCGACCGCGTCGTAGGCCATGACCCGATACGTCGTGTACTTGCCACCCGCGATGGCGACCAGACCGGGGGCCAGGCGGGCGACCGCGTGCTCGCGCGACAGCTTCGAGGTCTCGTCGCTCTCCCCCGCGAGCAGGGGGCGCAGGCCCGCGTAGACGCCCTGGATGTCGTCGTGGGTCAGAGGCGTGACCAACACGCGATTGATCTGTTCGAGCAGGTAGTCGATATCGGCTTTGGTCGCGGCCGGATGGGCCAGATCCAGATTCCAATCGGTGTCGGTGGTCCCGATGATCCAGTGGTTGTTGGACTTCCACGGGATGACGAACAGCACCGAGGTCGCCGTGCGCAGGATCAGGCCGGTATCGCTGGCGATCCGATCCCGCGGCACCACGATGTGCACGCCCTTGGACGCCCGCACGTGGAACCGCCCGCGCAACTGCGACAGCGCCTGGATCTCATCGGTCCACACCCCGGTCGAATTGATGACCACATGCCCGCGCACCTCGGTCGTGCGCCCGTCCTCGCTGTCGCGCACCTTCACCCCGACGACCCGGTCCGCCTCGCGCAGGAACCCGACCACCTGCGTCGACGTCCGCACGACCGCGCCGTAGTGGGCCGCGGTCCGCGCGACGGTCATGGTGTGCCGGGCGTCGTCGACGACCGTGTCGTAGTAGGTGAGGCCGCCGATCAGCGCGTCGCGCCGCAGCCCGGGGAACAGTCGCAGCGCGCCCGAGCGCGTCAGATGATGTTGTCCCGGAACGGATTTCTTGCCACCCATGGTGTCGTACAACGTCAAACCCGCTGCGACATAGGGCCTTTCCCATGCGCGGTGGGTCAGCGGGTACAGAAAGCGCAACGGCTGCACCAGATGTGGGGCCAGCGACGTCAGGCTCAGCTCGCGTTCGCGCAGCGCCTCGCGCACCAGCCCGAACTCCAGCTGTTCGAGATAGCGCAGCCCGCCGTGGAACATCTTCGACGATCGGCTCGACGTGCCCGAGGCCAGATCGCGCGCCTCCACCAGGGCGACCTCGAGGCCGCGGGTGGCCGCGTCGAGCGCGATGCCCGCACCGACCACGCCGCCGCCGATCACGATCACGTCGAAGTGGTCCTTGCCCAGCCGCTCCCAGGCCGCCGCCCGCTGCTCGGGGCCCAACGCGCCGCAGGACTGCCCGCGTGGTTCCGCTTTGTTCGTCGTCATCGCCCCACTCCTCCGCGACCCCTCGCCCGCGACGGGCCGCCTCGTCGGTGCAAGCTCCGGTCCTTGGCTGTTCGGGTACAGGCTAGGCGAAACGCGGCACGGCACCCGAGATCGACACTAGTCGACCCCGCCCACCCTCGCGATGTGACGTGCGGTGCCTCGGGAACGGATCACCCACCCTCGCGACATGATCTGCGGTGCCTTGGGAACGGATCACCCACCACCCTCGCGACGCGACATGCGGTGCCCCGGGAACGGGTCAGCCACCACCCACACGCCATGACGTGCAGTGCCCCGCGACGGACCACCCACCACCCCACAATGCGAGGCAGGGGCAGCGGCGGCGAACCACCCCACGCCCCTCACAATGTGATGCACACCGCCGCGACCGTTTAGTAGCCTGCGTGAATGCGACGCTATGTGGCCGCCATCGATCAGGGCACGACCTCGAGCCGATGCATCGTCTTCGACCACTCCGGCAGCGTCGTCGGCGTCGCCCAGCGGGAGCACGAGCAGTTGTTCCCGCGGCGGGGGTGGGTCGAGCACGATCCCGAAACCCTGTGGCGCAATACGGAATCCGTGCTCGGGGAGGTGCTCGACGACAATGGGTTGAGCGCGGCGGACATTGCGGCGGTGGGGGTCACCAATCAGCGCGAGACGACCGTGGTGTGGGATCGCGAGACCGGCGAACCGATCCACAACGCGATCGTGTGGCAGGACACCCGGACCGCGGAGCTGTGCCGGGAACTGGGCGGGGAGGTGGGGCCCGATCGGTACGCGGACCGTACCGGACTGCCGCTGAGCACGTACTTCGCCGGGCCGAAGCTGCGCTGGATCCTCGATCATGTCGACGGCGCCCGCCGCCGCGCCGAGGCCGGTGAGCTGTGCTTCGGCACCGTCGACAGCTGGATCCTGTGGCAGCTCACCGGCGAGCACGTCACCGACGTCACCAACGCCTCGCGCACCATGCTCATGGATCTGCGCACGCTGCAATGGGATTCGAGCATCTGCGACGAATTCGGTGTTCCCGCGGCCATATTGCCCGAGATCCGTAGTTCGGCGGAGGTCTACGCCGAGATCGGCGCGGGGCCGCTGGCGGGGGTGCCGGTCGCGGGCATCCTCGGCGATCAGCAGGCCGCCACCTTCGGGCAGGCGTGCCTGGAACCGGGCGAGGCCAAGAACACCTACGGCACCGGCAATTTCATGTTGCTCAACACCGGAACCACCCCGATCAAGAGTAAACACGGCCTGTTGACGACCGTGTGCTATCGCCTCGGCGAGCAGGACGCGGTGTACGCGTTGGAGGGTTCGATCGCGGTGACCGGCTCGCTGGTGCAGTGGCTGCGCGACAACCTCGGCATCATCTCCTCCGCCGACGAGATCGAGGAGCTGGCCCGCTCGGTCGACGACAACGGCGGCGCGTACTTCGTCCCGGCGTTCTCCGGCCTGTTCGCCCCGCGCTGGCGGCCCGACGCGCGCGGGGTGATCGCGGGCCTGACCCGCTTCGTGAACAAGGGGCACCTCGCGCGAGCGGGCCTGGAGGCCACGGCTTTTCAGACCCGCGAGGTCGCCGACGCCATGCGCGCCGACGCGGACGCGGCGAACCTCGGGCTCGAGCTCACCACACTGAAGGTCGACGGCGGCATGGTCCGCAACGAGCTGCTCATGCAGTTCCAGTCCGATATCCTCGACGTGCCCGTGGTCCGTCCGGTCGTCACCGAGACCACCGCCCTCGGCGCGGCCTACGCGGCGGGCCTGGCGGTGGACTTCTGGTCGGGCACCGACGAGATCCGCGCCAACTGGGCCGAGGACAAGACCTGGGAGCCGACCATGTCCGCCGACGAGCGCGAACAGCTCTACGCCGACTGGAACAAGGCCGTCGAACGCACCTACGACTGGGTGGACTGAGCCGCGGCCCGGGCGAGCCGCTCGACCGCCTCTCGCAGCGTCGCCGCCTCGGACGTGGTGAAACACAGGCGCATCGAGCCGCGGTACCCGTCGGACACGGCGAACGCCGCACCCGGGACGAAGGCGACGCCGTGGTCGACCGCGCGCGGCAGCAGGGCGGCGGTGTCGGTGCCGTCGGTGAAATCGACCCACACGAACATCCCGCCCGCGGCGTCGGTGCTCACCACCCGATCGCCGAACCGTTCGCGCAGCGCGCCGACCAGGGCCTGCGCGCGTTCCCCGTACATGCCCCGCACCTTGTCCACATGCCCGCTCAGCCACGACTCGTCGGCCAGCAGGTCGGCGGTGATCTGCTGGGTCAGCGCCGAACCGCACAGGTCCGCACCCTGTTTCAGCAGTTCGACGCCGCGGCAGACCGCGTCGGGAGCCACCATCCAGCCCGCGCGCAGGCTCGGGGCGAGGATCTTGGAGGCGCTGGAGAGCCGAATCACGTTGGGCGAGTAGGTCGCCACGGGCTCGGGCGCGGGCCGGTCGAACCACAGTTCGCCGTACGGATCGTCCTCGATCACCCAGAAGCCGTGGCGCTCGGCCAGATTCGCGAGTTCGCGGCGGCGCGCGGCGCTCAGGGTGACGCCGCGCGGATTGTGGAAGTTGCTCACGGTGTGCACGACGGCGGGCCGCTCCCCTGCCGCGAGCAGGTCGGCGAGCGCGTCCACGCGCATGCCGTCGGCGTCCAGCGGCACCGCGACGATGCGCGCGCCCGCGGCCCGGAACACTTGCAGCGCACCGACATACGCCGGATCCTCCACGATCACCAGCGCGCCGGGATCGAGCAGCACCTCGGCCAGCAGCGACAGCGCCTGCTGCGAGCCGTGGGTGACGAACACCTCGGCGAGCGGCACGGTCCGCCCCAGCCGCGCGGACTCGCGGGCGGCGAGGACCTCGCGCAGCGGACCCCAGCCCGCCGATTCGGTGTATTGCAGGCGGGACCGATCGGCCAGCGCGGACTCCGCGGCCAGCGCGATGCGGTCGCGCGGCATGAGTTCCTCGTCGGGCAGGCCGCCGGCCAGGCCGATGATGTCGGGGCGGGCGGTCAGCTTCAGCAGATCCCGGATCGCCGAGCTCCGCAGACCGTCCAGGCGCTGGGACAACGGTGGCGTGAGCGTCGACATGGGGTACCTCCGGGACATCGGGCGATCATTCAATGTTTCATATTCGACCCAAGATCTGAAATTGTTATCCCATTATCTGAGATTTATCAGATGGCTACGATGCCCCAGACCAGGTTCTTGCCGCCCTGATTGACCGTGGTCACCAGCTGGCGGTACAGCGTGGTACCGCCGTCGGGGCGGAAGGAGGTCAGCTCGGTGGTGAAGCGGTCGGGGGCCAGTTGCTCGATCCGCAGGCAGAATCGGGTGCCCTGCGGGATGTCGGTGTCGATCGCCTGCTGGATGCTCTCGGCCGGGGGGACCCGGTCCGAATCGGGCGCGACGAACGAGCGCACCTTCGCGCCGCTGCGGTCGACGAAGAAGGCGTGCTGGAAGCCCATGATCGCCCCCGCCCCGCTGTCGGTGTCGCCCGCGCCGTTGCCGATGATCACACCGCCGGTGGTGCTGGCCGGGCAGTTCATGGCCGAGGTCGTCGGATTGGTCGAGGGCGGCGGCCCGGCGACGGGGGCGTCGGTGTCGCTGCCCCGGCTCGCGAACACGATCACCAGCACCACGACGACGATGACCACGAGCGCTGCGGCCGCGCCGCCGATCCACACGCCCCACCGGCGTTCGGGCTCGTCCTCCAGGGCCTCCGGCTCGGCGGCCGGGGTGGGACGGGAGGCGATGAGCTTCTTCGCCAAATCGTCGTCGTCCCACAGGGATTTGCTCGATCCGCGCGGCGCGGCGGGCGCCACCTTCGGCGGTGTGGGCGGATACCCCTCGGGCGCGGACTTCCACCACGCCTGCGAGCCGGAGGCCGGTTCGCCCGCCACGGCCGACTGCTCGGATGTGCCCGAGTCGGGCGCGCGGTACGGCGGGCGAGCGGGCGCGACCGGCGGCCGCTCCGGAACGGCGGACTGCTCGGCCGCCTTGGAATCCGACGGGGGCACCGGCCGCGCGGGAGCGACGGGCGGTGGGGACACCGTGGAATCCGGGGCGCGATGTGGCGACGGTACCGGGCCCGCGGGCTGGTCCCCCGCAGCCGAGCCCGGCGCACGATATTGCGGCGGCACCGGGCGCGGGGGCTGTTCTCCCAGAGGCGAATTGGGCGGCACCGGGCGCGCAGATTGTTCTCCCGGAGTCGAACCGGGCGAGGACACCGGGCGCGTGGGCTGTCCCCCCGGAGCCGAACTGAGCGGCGACACCGGGCGCGCAGGCTGTTCCCCCGGAGCCGAACCGAGCGGGGGTACCGGGCGCGCTGGCGGAATCGGCTGATTCGGTGCACTCGAATCCGGGGCGCGGTACTGCGGGGGCAGTGGGCGGGCGGGGGTGGCGTCGGCGGGTTGCCAGCCCAGTGTCGGACGGTCCGGTTGGTCGGCGGGCGACCAGCCGACGGGTGGGGCCGGGGCGGGGGGCGTGAAATCCTTGAGGGGAGGCCCGAATTCGGAGACCGGTGGCCCGAACGCCGAATCCTGTTCCTCCGGATCCGGCCGCTCGGAATCACGACGGTTCGCGTCGTCTGCGGAACCCATCACCCGTCCCTTCCCCATGACACACGCGTGGGGCGGTCACCGACCGCCCCACGCGTTGTTACCCAGTCTGTGTGTCAGTACTGAACGTCGCCGCCCCACTGGGTGGTGAGGCCCCCGACGTTCACCGTTGCCGGAGCGATCTCGCCCTCCGGCAGCCTACCAACTCGGCCCGCGGCGTCGAGCGCCTCGGAACCGAACGGCTGCTGGCGGATCCAGCCCTCGACCGCCGCCTTGGCCGCGTTGGCCTGGGTGGTGTCGATGTAGGTCTCCGCCTTCGCGTCCTCGCGGTCGGTGGCGTGGGTGTAGTAGGTGAGCTTGATCTTGTTGGGCTCCACGAACTCCACCGAGGCGCCCGCGTCACCGGAACCGGTCGGCGTGCTGTAGCCGATGGTGCCGACGTAGCCGTCGAGGTTGGAGAAGTGGTGGGTGTTGGCCACGAACCCGGGCAGCAGCGCGCCGCCGTCGACGTTGGCGCCGACCTCGGTGTGCGGACCGGTCATGGTGACGACCGGCGCGGCGGGGGCCTGTTGCAGGCTCGGGGAGTTCCAGCGCTGCTGCTGATCGCCCTGGCCGCCGGTCAGGTTGTCGCTGTTGCCGCCGCCCTGCTGCTGCGGCTGTTGCTGCTGCGGACGGCTCGGAGTGGTCGGGCCCTGCGGCTGCTGACCCGGCTTCAGGTCCTGAGATCCGTTGGGCGCGTTGGGTTCCGGGGCCGTCTGCGGGGGGTTGTTGTTGGGGTTGTTCTGCCCCGGCACCGGCAGCGGCGCGACGCGCGGGTTGGTGACGCCCGGCTGCTGCGGTCCGGCCATGTCGGGGCCGTTGGGGTTGGTGGTGCCCGGCTGCTGCGGCGTGGTCGTGCCCGGCTGCTGCGGGGTGGTGGTGCCCGGCTGGCTCGGGCCGGTGCCCGGCTGCTGGGGCGTGGTGCCCGGCTGGCTCGGGCCCGTGCCGGGCTGCTGCGGCGTGGTGCCGGGCTGGTTCTGCTGGGGGTTCGCACCCGGCTGATTCTGCTGAGGATTCGTGCCCGGCTGCGGCGGGGTGCACGGATTGCCTTGTCCCGGAGCGCAATCGCCCTGCTGCGGGGCCTGCTGCTGGACATTGCCCTGCTGGACGTTGCCCTGTTGGGTATTGCCCTGCTGGACGTTCTGGTCCTGCTGGGCACCCTCGGTGGGAACCGGCGCCTGATCCGCGGGCGCCGCATTGGCCGGTGCGGACAGGATGGTCGCGACTGCGGCCGCGGTCGCCAGAGGCAACGACGTCGTGGCCATCGCTCGCTGCACCCGACTCGGCTTACGATGCTTCACTGCTCGTCCATACCTTTCCCGAGCTCGCCGTCACCCGAGACCGGCCGCTCTCCTGTTGTCCCTCATCGGATGGCCGGACCGCGCCCTGCCGCGACCCCGTGGGTCATCCGCGGACTCCGTCGGGAAAGACGCATCCCCCGTGCACATCTCTGCCGGAAGTGAACCATACGAACAACATTCAGGCAACACGGATGTAAAGGCCACGGCGACAGTAACCTCCGGGCGAATCAGCCCAGGTCGTCGTGCCGCATGAGCTGCCGCGCGGCCTCGGTGATCGACCCGGACAGCGACGGGTACACCGAGAACGTCTGCGCCAGATCGTTGACGGTCAGGTTGTTCTGCACCGCGATGGCGATCGGCAGGATCAACTCCGAGGCGATGGGCGCGACGACCACGCCGCCGATCACCACTCCGGTGGCGGGCCGGCAGAAGATCTTCACGAAGCCGCGGCGCAAACCCGACATCTTGGCCCGCGGATTGGTGTTCAGCGGCAGCATGACCGTGCGGGCGGGCACCTCGCCGTTGTCGATGGCGTTCTGGCTCACGCCGACCGTGGCGATCTCGGGTCGGGTGAACACCGCCGACGCGACCGTCTTGAGCCGGATCGGCTGCACGCCCTCGCCGAGCGCGTGATACATCGCGATCCGGCCCTGCATGGCGGCCACCGAGGCCAGCGGCAGCAGGCCGGTGCAGTCGCCCGCGGCGTAGATGCCGGGCACCGAGGTCCGCGAGACTCGGTCCACCCGCAGGTAGCCGCCCTTGTCGAGCTGGATGCCGATGCGCTCGAGGCCGAGGTTCTGGGTGTTGGGGGTGGACCCGACGGTCATCAGCACGTGCGAACCGGTCACCGCGCGACCGTCGGAGAGTTTGACCACGATGCCGTCGGCGGTGCGCTCGACGGCGTCGGCGCGGGCCTGTTTGACCAGTTCCACGCCGCGTTCGGTGAGGGCGTCCTCGAGCACCAGGGCGGCGTCGGCGTCCTCGCCGGGCATGATGCGGTCGCGGCTCGACACGACCTTCACCTTCACGCCCATCTCGGTGTAGGCGGAGACGAATTCGGCGCCGGTGACGCCGGAACCGACGACCACCAGGGTGCTCGGCAGCTCCTTGAGGTCGTAGAGCTGACGCCAGTTCAGGATGCGTTCGCCGTCGGGTTCCGCGCCGGGCAACACGCGCGGGTTCGCGCCGGTGGAAATCAGCACCACGTCGGCCTCGAGCACGCGCTCGGTGCCGTCGGCCAGCGTGGCCCGGACCAGATGGGTGGCCAGACCCGCGATCTGATCGATCAGTTCGCCGTGGCCGTTGAGGACGGAGACGCCCGCGGCCTGGAGCTTGGAACGGATGTCGGAGGACTGCGCCTGCGCGAGCATCTTCACGCGGGAATTGACCTCGCCCAGGCGCACCTTCGCCTGCGCGGGGTGCAGGGTGATGCCGAGGTCGCGGGCGCGGCGCAGATCGGTGCGCACGCCGGTCGAGGCGATGAAGGTCTTGGACGGCACACAGTCCCAGAGCACGCAGGCGCCACCGATGCCGTCGCGGTCGATTACGGTGACCGTCGCGCCGTGCTGAGCCGCGACCAGGGCCGCTTCGTAACCTGCCGGGCCGCCTCCGATGATCGCGATGCGGGTCATGTGTACCTCCGCTGTCGAGCTGTGCAACCGGGATCTCCGGTCTGGGTTCAACTTATCGGTCCTGCTCCGGGCAGGTTCGGTCGCACCGCCGGTCACGGTCGGCAAATCGAGGGCCGAAGCGAGGCCATCGGGCGCAGCGGCCGCGACTGTTCGATACCCTTGCTGGGTGCCGATATACGCCGCCTACGGATCCAATATGGATCCCGAGCAGATGCTCAAGCGCTGTCCGCACTCGCCCGTGTACGGAACCGGCTGGCTGGAGGGTTGGCGCCTGACCTTCGCCGGGGACGACATCGGCTGGGAGGGCCCGCTGGCAACGGTGGTCGAGGAGCCCGGCTCGCGAGTGTTCGTCGTGCTGTACGACGTCTCCCCCGAGGACGAGATGAGCCTGGACCGCTGGGAGGGCTCGGACTTCGGCATCCACAAGAAGATCCGCCTCCGCGTCACGCCCAACCCGGGCACGGGCGGGGATTCGGTACTGGCTTGGCTGTATGTGCTGGACGCCTACGAGGGCGGGCTGCCGTCGGCCCGGTATCTCGGGGTGATCGCGGATGCGGCCGAAAAGGCCGGGGCGCCAAGCGATTACACGCATGCGTTGCGGACGCGCAACAGCAGGAACGTGGGGCCTGGGACGTTCGGGATGTAGTCCTCGAGGTCGGCCCTGGGGGGCCGACCTCGAGGAACAGGGGGTGGGGACCCTCAGCCCTGCAACGCCACGTTCGTGAGGACCCGCACGCCGACCGCCAGGGCCCGCTCGTCGATGTCGAAAGTGGGCTGGTGCAAATCCAATTGGGGGCCGGTGCCGGACCAGACGCCGAGGCGGGCCATGGCGCCGGGGACCTCCTCGAGGTACCAGGAGAAGTCCTCGCCGCCGCCGGATTGGGGGGTGTCGGAGAGGGAGCCGGGGCCGAGGGTGCGGATGGCGTTCTCCAGGATGCGGGTGGACTGTTCCTCGTTGACCACCGGGGGGACGCCGCGCTTGTAGTTCAGTTGGTAGCGGACGCCGGTGGGGGCGAGCAGGCCGTCGACGATCTCGCGGACCAGGGGCTCGAGCAGGGACCAGGTGGCGTGGTCGCCGGTGCGGACGGTGCCGGTGAGCATGCCGGTCTGCGGAATCGCGTTGGGGGCCTTGCCCGCCGAGACCGCGCCCCACACCATGACCGTGCTCGTGCGCGGATCGATGCGGCGGCTGAGCATTCCGGGCAGACCCGTGATGACCGTGCCGATCGCGTAGACCAGATCGCTGGTCAGATGCGGCCGCGAGGTGTGCCCGCCCGGCGAGTCGAGCACCAGCTCGACCGTGTCGGCGGCCGAGGTGATGGCCCCGACCCGGACCCCGACGCGCCCGACCTCGAGGCGGGGATCGCAGTGCAGCGCGAACATGCGCGACACGCCCTCCATCGCGCCGCTGGCGACCATATCGATGGCCCCGCCGGGCATGACCTCCTCGGCGTGCTGGAACACCAGCCGCACGCCCACGGGCAGCCGCGGCACCTCGGCCAGCGCGAGGGCCGTGCCCAGCAGGATGGCGGTGTGCGCGTCGTGGCCGCAGGCGTGCGACACGCCCGGCACGGACGAGGCGAAGGGCAGGCCCGTGTACTCCTGCAACGGCAGCGCGTCCATATCGGCGCGCAGTCCGACGCGCGGGCCGTCGGGACCGATGTCACAGATGAGGCCGGTGCCGGTGGGCAGCTTGCGCGGTTCGAGTCCGGCCTTCACCAGCCAGCTCTCGATGAACTCGGTCGTCGCGAACTCGGTCCGGGACAGTTCGGGGTTGGCGTGGATGTGCCGCCGGAACCCGATCAGGTCCTCCGAGTGCTCGCGTAACCACGCGTCGACGGCCTTCCGCCCCGACGACGCCTCTTCCGGGTCCGCCACATCCGCGGCGCAACCCCCGCTCGTGCTCACCGAATCTCCTCCTGTCGCTGAACGCTGCGCTCCAACAACCTGGCCCTGTGAAATTGATCGTTCGCTATCTGTATCGCGGTACGCGCCAGGGCCGTAGCCCCGTCGATCACCGCGAGATCCGCGGACGGTGTCACGCACGCCGCCGCGAACTCGGGCTGATGCGTGACCGCGCCTCCGGCATCGAGCCCGATGACCGGATGGATGCCGGGAATCACGTTGGTGACGTTGCCCATATCGGTGCTGCCCAGCGGCCGAGCCGCCTCCAGCTCCGGCGCGAGCGGTACGCGTCCCATCCCGACGATCTGCTCGCGGTATGCCCACAGTAGTCCCGGATCGGGCGTGAGCTCGGTATACGTGGGCGCGAGCGTCCGGATTTCGTGGGTACATCCGGTCGCCAGCGCGCCCGCCTCGAAACACGCCGATGCCCGTCGCATCAACTCGGCGAGGGACGCGGAATCGACCGCCCGTAGGTAATACAGCAGTTCCGCCTGTCCGGGCACGATATTGGGGGCAACACCACCCGATCCGACTATACCGTGAAGTTGCTGTCCGGGCCCGAGATGCTGCCGCAGCAAGCCCAGAGCAACCTGCGCGACGGTCACCGCGTCGCCGGCGTTGCGGCCCTGGTCGGGCGCGGCGCTCGCATGGGCCTCGCGGCCGTGGTACACGATCGACAGATCGGCCAGCGCCAGCGAGCGCGCAGCGACGATATCGGCCGGGCCGGGGTGGACCATGAGGGCCATCGCGATGTCGTCGAACACGCCGCGTTCGAGCATGAGGACCTTGCCGCCGCCGCTCTCCTCGGCCGGGGTGCCCAGAACCCGCACCGTGATTCCGCACACATCGGCCACCGCGGCCAGCCCGAGGGCGGCGCCGACGGCGGACGCGGCGATGATGTTGTGCCCGCAGGCGTGGCCGATCTCGGGCAGCGCGTCGTACTCGGCGCAGATGCCCACCACGAGGTCGCCGCTGCCGTAGCTGGCGACGAAGGCGGTGTCCAGATCCGCGACCGGCGCGGCGATCTCGAAGCCCCGCTCCCGCAGCGGCGCCAGAGTCTTTGCGACACTGCGGGTTTCGTGGAAGGCCAGTTCCGGTTCGGCGTGGATGTCGTGCGCGAGCGCGACGAGTTCGGCGGCCGCCGCGCCGATCGCGGCGTCGGCGGCAGCGGTCACCGCGGGATCCGCGGGCGCGACGACATCCGCCCCCGCGTCCCGCGTTTCGGCCGTCCGGTCCTCGCGGCTGCGTGGCATGGCACACAGTGTTGCACTGTGGCCGCCACCGCGCCTATCGGGTTATCACGGCGCGAACGCGAGGTTCTCGTCGGTCGTGGGGACGGTCAGACCCTCGAGGGTGCGCGCGTGCAGGGCCCGCTTGATGACCGGCAGATTGGGTTTGCGGTTGGGCGCGAGCGCGGTGGCCCGCGCGACCGCGGTCGGCAGCACCTGATCGGCCGCGGCCTGATCGTCCACGATCCCGGCCGCGATGGCCGCGTCGGCGCCGTAGCGGCGGCCGGTGGTCATCGCCTCGACCGCGACCTGATTGGCCAGCCGCCCGGTCACCAGGGCGTTCATCGCGACGGTGAACGGCATGCCCAGATGCACCTCGGGCAGGCACCAGAAGCCGCGATCGGACCGCATCACGCGGAAGTCGTGCGCGAGGGCCAGCATCGCGCCCGCGCCGAAGGCGTGCCCGTTGAGCGCGGCCACGGTCGGCAGCGGGAAGGCCAGCAATCGGGTGTAGAGCGAATGCACCCGGTCCAGGTACCAGTTCTTGCGGTCGAGGTTGGCGAAAAGCCAGTCGGTGTCGAGACCGTTGCTGTAGAACTTGCCGGTCGCGACGGTGACCAGCGCCGCCGGTCCCGACGACGCCTCGACCTTGTCCAACAGCCCGTGCAGGGCGTCGATCCACTCGGGGTGGAAGCGGTTCTCGTTGTCGGTCTGACCCTCGCTGCCCAGGGAGAGCACGAAGACGTCCCCGTCACGTTCCAAGTACGGCATGCGCCGAGAATATCCCTCGAAGTTACCGGCGAGTCGGGACCGGTACGCGTTGCAGGTCCTCGGCCACCACCAGCTCGCCGTCGAAGTACTTGCTCGCCTCGATGCGATGGCCGTCGAGGTCGCCGTAGCGCTGTGAGAAATGCGTGAGCACCAGCGTGCGCACCCCGGCCGCGGCGGCCGCCCGCGCGGCCTCGGCGGCGGTGAGGTGGCCGTACTCGCGGGCCAGGGCCGCGTCGGCGTCGAGGAAGGTCGCCTCGATGACGAGCATATCGGCCTCGTGCGCCAATTCCTCGACGCCCGAACACATTCGGGTGTCCATCACGAACGCGAAGCGCTGCCCGCGCCGGACCGTCGAGACCTCCGCGAGCTCGACCACCCGCCCGGTCGGCAGCCGCAGCGTGCCCTCGCGCTGCAACCGCCCCACATCCGGACCCGAAATTCCCAGCGCGCGTAGGCGTTCCGGCAACATGCGGCGGCCGTCGGGTTCGACGAGCCGATACCCGAAGGTGTCGATCCGATGCGAGAGCCGCACGGCCTCCGCGCGAAAGGGCGCGTCCGGCAACGGGATCGGACCCGGCGCGGTGACCGGTCGCTCCCGCAGCCCCGGAAACCACGGCACGACGTCGCGCAGCCGCTCGAAGAACTCCTGGCCCGAACCCGGATAGCAGACGTCCACCGGATGCGGCACCTGATCCAGATTGAGCCGGGCCAGCACGCCGGGCAGTCCGAGGCAGTGGTCGCCGTGGAAATGCGTCAGGCAGATCCGCGTGATCCCGGTGGCCGACACGCCCGCGAACTGCATCTGCCGCTGGGTGCCCTCGCCGGGATCGAACAGCAGCCCCTCGCTGTCCCAGCGCAGCAGATAGCCGTTGTGATTCCGCTGCCGAGTCGGTACCTGGCTGGCCGTCCCCAGCACGACGAGTTCACGCACGCCCCCATCCTGCCCCGCCCGTCCCCCGGGCGCGCGGACCTTCGCGCCGGACTATCGTGAGCCCATGCTTGCCGCACAGGCCGCCGAGGCGATCGCCGAACGAACGGGAGTATCGGACCACCGGATCGCGGTGGTGCTCGGCTCGGGCTGGCAGGACGCCGCCGCCGAGATCGGCAGCCCCACCGCCTCGGTGCCCATGGCCGAACTGCCCGGCTTCGACACCCCGACCGCGCAGGGCCATCAGGGCACCGTGCATTCGGTGCGCGTGAACGACGCCGACGTGCTGCTGCTGATGGGCCGCCAGCATCTCTACGAGGGCCACGAGCCCGCGCAGGTCGTGCACGGCGTGCGGGCGGCGATCGCGGCGGGCGCGCGCACCGTGCTGCTGACCAATGCCGCGGGCGGTATCCGCCCCGGGCTGCGGGTCGGTGAGCCGGTGCTGATAGCCGATCACCTCAATCTCACCGGCCGCACCCCGCTGACCGGGGCCACCTTCGTCGATCTGGTCGACGCCTGGGACCCCGGATTGCGCACGCTGGCAAGGGAAGTCGATCCCAGCCTGACCGAGGGCGTGTACGCGGGCCTGACCGGCCCGCAGTACGAGACGCCCGCCGAGATCCGCATGCTCGCCACCGTCGGCGCCGATCTGGTCGGCATGTCGACCGTGCTGGAGGCGATCGCCTGCCGCGCCGCCGGGGCGCGGGTGCTGGGCATCTCGCTGGTGACCAACCTCGCCGCGGGCGTGACGGGCGAACATCTCTCGCACGCGGAGGTCCTCGCCGAGGGGCACGCCGCCGCACCGCGATTGGGCAAGCTGCTGCGCGGCGTGCTGGAACGGCTGTAGGGCAGAGACGATGCTGCGCTTCGGAACCGCGGGTCTGCGCGGCCCGCTCCGCGACGGCCCCGACGGCATAAACGTCACCACGGTCACCCGCGCCACGGCCGGACTCGCCGAATGGCTGCGCGGGCGCTGCCTGGGCGGCGGACTGGTGATCGTCGGCCGCGACGCCCGGCACGGCTCGGCCGAATTCGCCGCCACCACCGCGAAAGTCCTTGCCGCCGGGGGCTTCTCGGTGCTCCCGCTGACCAAGCCGCTGCCCACCCCGATCCTCGCCTTCGCGGTGCGCGAACTCGGCGCGGTGGCCGGGGTGCAGATCACCGCCTCGCACAATCCGCCCGGCGACAACGGCTACAAGGTCTATCTCGACGGCGGTTCGCAGCTGATCCCGCCCGCCGACGGCGAGATCGAACGGCTCATCGAGGCCGCGGCCGAACCGATTCCGCGCGCCGATCCCGAGTCCACGGCACCGGCCCCCGCGATCCTCGGCCTGCCCGCGGGCGCCACGACGACGGCCATGACCGAGGAGATCGTGCGGCGCTACCTCGCGCGGGTGGCCGAACTGCCCGGCGTGCTCGGCGGCCCGGACTCGGAAGCCGTGTCGCGCAAGACCTTACGCATCGCGCTGACCCCCTTGCACGGCGTCGGCGGTCAGGCGGTCGTGACCGCGCTGCACGCGGCGGGCTTCCTCGACGTGCACGTCGTGGTCGACCAGTTCGCCCCCGATCCGGACTTCCCGACCGTCGCCTTCCCGAATCCGGAGGAGCCCGGCGCGTCGGACAAACTGCTCGCGCTGGCCCAGCGGGTGCACGCCGATGTGGCCATCGCGCTGGACCCCGACGCCGACCGCTGCGCCGTCGGCGTGCCCGGACCCGAGGGCTGGCGGATGCTGCGCGGCGACGAAACCGGTGTCCTGCTGGCCGATTACGTGCTGCGCGCCGCCCCGCCGGACGCGCTGGTGGCCACGACGATCGTGTCCTCGCGATTGTTGAGCGAGCTCGCGCCCGCGCGCGGGGCCCGCTACGCCGAGACCCTCACCGGCTTCAAATGGCTGGCGCGCGCGGGCGAGGGTCTGGTCTACGCCTACGAGGAGGCGATCGGACACTGCGTCGACCCGGACTCCGTGCGCGACAAGGACGGCATCTCCGCGGCGGTGGCCGCGGCCGATCTGGTGGCGCGGCTGCGCGCGGCGGGCCGCAGCGTGCACGAGGCGCTCGACGACTACGCCCTGGAATTCGGGGCGCACGTGGGCGATCAGATCTCGGTGCGGATGGCCGATCCGGCCGCGGCCGCCGAGGTGCTCACCCGGCTGCGCGCGGCCCCGCCCGCGACCCTCGGCGGGGAACCGGTGCGCTGCACGGATCTGGCGCAGGCCCGGGGCCGGATGCGTACGGACGCACTGATTTTCGAGGGCGCGGGCCAGCGGCTGGTGATCCGTCCGTCGGGCACCGAGCCGAAACTCAAGTGCTACCTCGAGGTGGTCGAGCCGGTGTCGTCGCGCGACGAGCTGCCGGAGGCGCGGCTGGCCGCCGCCCGGCGGTTGATGGAACTGCGCGCGTTCTGCGAGAAGCTCTAGCGCGGCCCGAACTGCCGATCGCCCGCGTCCCCGAGACCGGGCACGATGTAGGCGTCGGCATTGAGCCGCTCGTCCACCGCGGCCGTGACCAGCCGCACCGGCAGGCCCGAATCCGTCAGCGCCGCAATGCCTTCCGGCGCGGCGACGACGCAGACGGCGGTGATGTCGGTGGCGGCGCGCGCGGCCAGCAGTTCCAGGGTGTGCCGCATGGACCCGCCCGTGGCCAGCATCGGATCGAGCACGAAGACCGGCTGCCCGGACAGGTCCTCGGGCAGCGACTCCATGTACGGCACCGGCCGGTGCGAACTCTCGTCGCGGGCGATGCCGACGAACCCCACCCGCGATTCGGGGATGAGCGCGCTCGCCGCGTCCACCATGCCCAGCCCGGCGCGCAGCACCGGAACCAGCAGCGGCGGCCGGGCCAGTCGCACCCCGCGCGTGGCGGCCACGGGCGTGCTGAGGTCGAAGGTCGTCACCTCGGCCTCGCGCAGCGCCTCGTAGATGAGGATGCCGGTCAGATCCCGCAGTGCCGCACGAAAAGCCGCGTTGGATGTGCCCGCGTCCCGCATAGTGGTCAGCAAGGTGGCGGCCAGCGGATGATCCACGAGGTGGGTGCGCATGAGGGAACGATATCGGCCCGATTTCGTGCCGGGGAACGGGAACCGGCCCCGCGGCGCCTGCGTCGAAGTACTCGGATGACGTAATCTGCCCACGAGACCAGCACGATGGGGGATGTTGATGCACAAGATCTCGGTCGACACCGAGGGCGTCGCCGCCTACGGTGCGACAGCCGATGGACTCGCCGGTGAGATGGCCGCCGCGGCGGCCGGGGCCGCGGGCGCGAATCCGGTTCTGCTGGGCCCGATCTTCGGTCTGATCGGCGGTGATTTCGTGGCCGCCTACGCCGCCGCGCACGCCGGTCACGTCGCCTCGATCGGCGAATTGTCCGCGGTGCTGGGCACTGTCGGCGCCGCGGCCACCGGGGCCGCGGGCGCCTACGCCGGAACCGACGCCGCGGGCGCCGCGGGTCTGCGCGCCACCGAGGGAGGGCTGGCGTGACCGCGCCCGTCGTCGACCTCACCGCGCTCGCGCAGCCGCTGCTCGATCTGCTGGCGAGTTTCGGCAACGGTGTGCTGCCCGGCGGCGGCCCGGCCGACGCGCTGCGCAACGCGTCGACCAGCCTTGACGGGATTCATCAGGCGGGCGCGTCGAGTATCAATCAACTGACCAGCGTGTGGAACGGCCAGGGCGGCGACGCGGCCATGGACAAGGCGATGAAGGTGCAGACCTCCGCCGCGGCCATCTCCGATCGCGGCTACAGCATCGCCGACGTGGTCAGCCAGGCCGCGGCCACCGTGCAGACCGGGCAGAAGGAACTCGACGCGATCCTGCAGTCGTTCGTGGACTCGGTGACCGCGCTCGGCCCGGCGGTCACCACCCCGCCCGGTCTGGCGGCCGTGGTGAGCTCGGCCATCGACCATTTCGGGCAGGCGCTGACCGTGGTCGGCCGGGTCCGCTCCGAACTCGACACCCACACCGCGGCCATGACGGAACTGACCCCGCCACCGCCCACTCCCCCGCCCGCCGACGCCGCGGCCGCCGCGACCGCTCCCGCCTCGATGGCCGCGCCCGTGCTCAGCGGGGTGCAGCAGGCCGGTTCGGCGCTCAGCGGCCTCGCCTCCACCGGCGGCTCGATGGCCGCACCCCTGATCCATACGGCCTCCATGGCCATGCCGTCGCGATCGAGTTCCGGCGGTTCGGGCACGACCACGCCGACCCCGGGCACGGCGACCGAGGGCGACCGGCCCGGGCGGCACGGCGGGGTCATGATCACGCTGCCCGACGGCAGTCAGGTCGAGGCCCCCAACGAAAAGGCCGCCACCGCGGTCAAATCCGCGATCAGCGCGGTCGGCACCCCCTATGTGTGGGGCGGCAACACCCCCGGCGCGGGCCTGGATTGCAGCGGCCTCACGAAATGGGCCTACGGCGAGGCCGGGGTCGACCTGCCCCGGCTGGCCGCCGACCAGTCCGCGGGCGCGACCCCGGTCAGCCCCGGTGATCTCATGCCCGGCGATCTGGCCGTCTGGGACGGTCACGTCGCCATGGTGATCGGTAACGGACAGATGGTCGAGGCCGGTGATCCGGTACAGATCGATCCGATTCGAACGGAGAACATGGGTATGGCGTTCCACGGCTTCTACAGGCCCACGTCATGAGCAAGCCACCGCAGATTCCGAACGTCACGGTCGCCGCCAGCACCAACCGCGCGGGCACCATCACCGTCCGCGCCACCGATCAGGGCATGCCGGTGGAGATCAAATTCGAGCGCAGCGAATACCGTTACGGCGCAAGCGCTCTGGCCGCGGAGATCCTGCGCCTGACCAAACGCTCGACCATCGTGGCCAAGGCGCGCCGCCGCGAACAGCTGGCCGAATCCGGGATGCCCGCCGAGATCCTCGACAAGCTGGACCTGCCCACCCGGCAGGCCGCGGTGGACGAACTGGATCGCATGGACGACGAGGACACGGGACCCACGAGCTGGATGAGGCCGGTATGAGCGCGGAGATGGACGCCCTGGTCGCGGCGGCGACGCAGAAGCTGGAGGCGCTCGAGGCGGCGCTCTACGGTCTGAAGAACGTGCGCGGCCGCTACACCACCGACGACGGTTCGGTGAGCGTGGAGGTCGACAGCAACGGCGCGCTGGTCGCACTGTCCCTGGCGGAGACGGTGACGTCCAGACCCCCTGCCGAGATCGGGCAGGCCATCATCTGGGCGTGCCAGCAGGCCGCCCAGGACGCCGGTGAGCAACGGTCGAAGGTGGTCGGCGAGCTCAACTCCACCTTCGTGACCCCGCCGCCGGGAAACGTTGGGGGGCGGGCCGAATAGTGCCGAACGGCGAGGCTCGATAGGCTTCCGGTCATGGCTTCTGGAGACATCGTCCCGATCGAGCTCGGCCTGACCGACGGCGACCTCGTCACACTGTGGGCACCGCGCTGGCGGGACGGTGACGACGAGTGGGAGGCATTCCTCGGGCACGAGGACGCGCTGTACGGATTCGAGTCGGTCGCGGATCTGGCGGCGTTCATCCGCACCGACGACGACAACGATCTGGTCGATCATCCGGCCTGGAAGGTCGTGGTCGGACTGGGCGCGCCCGAGCTGGAGCCGGAGGAGCAGTACGTCTTCGATCTGGTCGGCGTGCCGGAGCTCGCGGCCGGTGATCCGGATCCGGAGACCGTGGCCGAACTCGAGGAGACCCTCGACATGGTCCGCACCATCGGCGAGGTCTGCGAACTCGACGTGGTGACGAAGTTCTTCGGCTCGCATCCGGTGCTGGGCGCGCTGCCCGCCGGGGTGAGCGCCTTCTACGGGCGCGAGGGCGAGGAGCTGTGGGACCAGATCGGCACCGCCATCGCCAAGGACTGGGACCGCGTCGTCGACGCCATCGACTCGGTCGTCAAGACCCCCGAGGTCGACGCCGAGGCGGTGGCCGTCGCGGAGGCGGAACTGCTTGCGGCCGAGGAGAACATCGTCGACGCGGAGGATGTCGGCGACACCGATGACGACGACGAGATCGAACAGGTCGACCTCGACGCGGACGACGAGGAGGCCGAGGAGGAGACGTTCTGGCACGAGGTCGGCATCGACCCGGTCAAGATCGTCACCGCCGCGGACACGTACTTCACGCTGCGCTGTTACCTCGACGACGAGCCGGTCTTCCTGGGCACCGAGGGCACCATCACGGTGTTCACCTCCGAGCGCGCGCTGGCCCGCTACCTCGCCGACGACCACGAGCACGACCTGTCCCGGGTGAGCACCTACGGCGAGGTGCAGACCGCGGCGGTGGACGGCTCGCTGGAGATCGAGGTCGAGGACGACAACGTCTACGTCCTGCCCGGCCTGGCCGACGATCTGGCCGCGGGCCCGGAGGCCGTCGACATCGAACAGCTCGATCTGGCGGTCGAATTGTTCAGCGACGCGGCCGATTACGCGGGCGACGACGCGGTCGAGCAAGCACTCGCCAAGTCGACCCCGCTGGGCTGGTACGTCTCCTACCTGCTCGAGCCGGATCCGAGCCGACTGGCCCCGAGCCCGCCGTTCACCGCCGAGGCGGAGAGCTGGCGGGCCCTGGAGCACGCGTTCGAGGCCCGGCTCGAGAAGGGCTGAGCCCGAGAAGGACTGGGGCTCAACCGATCAGGACGGCGTACCCCGGCTTGATCACCTCGTCGATGAGCCGGAGCCGGTCCGGGAACGGGATGAACGCGGATTTCATCGCGTTGATGGTGAACCGCTCCAGATCGCTCCAGCCGTAGCCGAAGGTCTCGACCAGTTTGAGCATCTCGCGGCTCATGGTGGTGTCGCTCATGAGCCGGTTGTCGGTGTTGACAGTGACGCGGAAGCGGAGCCGGGCCAGCAGGTCGAACGGATGCTTCTCCAGCGAGGGCACCGCGCCGGTCTGCACGTTCGACGACGGGCACAGCTCCAGCGGAATTCGCTTGTCCCGCACATGATTCGCGACCAGACCGAGGGTCGGCTCGGAGTCGGAGTCGAAGATGTCGTCGGTGATCCGCACCCCGTGCCCGAGCCGATCGCAGCCGCAGAACGCCAGCGCCTCGTGAATGGACGGCAGCCCGAACGCCTCCCCGGCGTGGATGGTGAACGAGCCGTGGTTGGCGCGCATGTACTCGAAGGCGTCCAGGTGCCGGGTGGGCGGGTACCCGGCCTCCGCCCCGGCGATATCGAAGCCGCCCACGCCGCGATCGCGGAAACGCACTGTCAGTTCGGCGATTTCGAGTGAGCGGGCGGCGTGCCGCATGGCCGTGAGCAGACAGACCATCCGGATCGGCGTCCCGGCGGCCGCGGCCAGTTCCTCGCCCTCGCGGAATCCGGCGAGGGTGTGTTCGACGACCTCGTCGAGGGTCAGGCCGCGTTCCAGATGCTGTTCGGGGGCGAAGCGCACCTCGGCGTACACCACGCCGTCGGCGGCCAGATCCTCGGCGCATTCGCGGGCCACCCGCCGCAGCCCCTCCGGGGTCTGCATCACGGCGACGGTGTGATCGAAGGTTTCCAGATAGCGCTCGAGCGAACCGCTGTCGGCGGCGTCGCGGAACCAGGTCGCCAGCGATTCGGCGTCCGTCGCCGGTAGCGCGTCGTAGCCGCACTCGGCGGCCAGCTCGAGGACGGTCGCGGGCCGCAGACCGCCGTCGAGATGGTCGTGCAGTACGGCCTTCGGGGCTCGGCGGATCGAGGCGAGTGTCAAAGGCATCGGTCCAGTCATGTACCGACGCTATCCGCATCGGACGCGTTCCGCAGCGGACTTCCCCGGTGTGCACCCCGGCGCGGGCAAATCGACGCCCCGATGTCGCCCGCGTGTCGCCGAGCGGCGGTCAGGGGGCGATGCGGTCCAGCACGAGCGGGGTGTCCGGACCCGGCTCGGCCCCGATGACGTAGGCCCCGCGCAGTGCGTCGCGGGCGGCCGGAATCGCCTCGGGCGTGTCGGTGTGCAAGGTCAGCAGCGGTTGCCCGGCCGTCACCGATTCGCCCGGCTTGGCGTGCATTTCGACGCCCGCGCCGAATTGCACCGGATCGCCCTGACGCGCCCGCCCCGCCCCGAGCCGCCAGGCCGCGAGGCCGACGCCCATGGCGTCCAGCCGGGTGAGCGTGCCGCTCTGGTCGGCGGTGACCACCTCGGTGTGGCGGGCGCGCGGCAGCGGTGCGTCCGGGTCACCGCCCTGGGCCGCGATCATGGCTCGCCAGCGGTCCATGGCCCGGCCGTCGGCGAGCGCGTCGGCGGGGTCGACATCGTGAATTCCGGCCCGCGCCACCATCTCCCGGGCCAGGGTCAGGGTGAGTTCCACGACGTCGGCGGGTCCGCCGCCCGCGAGCACCTCGACCGATTCGGCGACCTCGAGCGCGTTGCCCGCGGTGCGGCCGAGCGGGGTGTCCATATCGGTGAGGAGCGCGACCGTGCGCACGCCCGCGTCGGTGCCCAATTCGACCATGGTGCGGGCCAATTCGCGGGCCGAGTCCGCGTCCTTCATGAAGGCGCCGCCGCCGACCTTCACATCGAGGACCAGTGCCGCGGTGCCCTCGGCGATCTTCTTGCTCATGATCGAACTCGCGATCAGCGGAATGGATTCGACGGTTCCGGTCACATCGCGCAGGGCGTAGAGCCGCTTGTCGGCGGGGGCGAGATCGGCTCCGGCCGCGCACACCACCGCGCCGACGTTCGGATCGGTCAGCATCGCGCGCATCCGTTCGACCGGGACGTCGGCCCGCCACCCCGGGATCGACTCCAGCTTGTCGAGCGTGCCGCCGGTGTGGCCCAGGCCGCGACCCGACAGCTGCGGCACGGCCGCCCCGCAGGCGGCGACCAAGGGGGCCAGCGGCAGGGTGATCTTGTCGCCGACCCCGCCCGTCGAATGCTTGTCCACGGTCGGGCGCGGCAGGTCGGTGAAGTCCATCCGCCGCCCGGATTCGATCATGGCCCGGGTCCAGGTGGCGATCTCGCGGCGCGTCATCCCGCGCCACACGATCGCCATGGCCAGCGCGGCCATCTGGTAGTCGGCCACCTCCCCCCGCGTGAAAGCGTCCACGACCCAGGCGATCTGCTCGTCGCTGAGTTCGTCCCCGTCCCGTTTGGCCGCGATCACCGACACCGCCGACTGCGCACTCACCATATGTCCCACCCTCTCAGAAGGGCCTGGAAAGGGTGCGGATTCCAAACGCGGGGTGCGACTGTCCGAACGCCTCGGCGACACGCGGAAAGCCCTGTTGCCCTGGGGTAGCCTCGCCGCCATACGGAATCGACGAAGGGGGAAGGTATGTCGTACATCGAACTCGGCCGCCGAGTAACCAAGCTCGAAGGCCGGGTAACCGATATCGAGGAGAGCCATGGAGCGTCGATCTACCGGCTCGAGCGGCGTTCGATCCGAAGTGAATTGATCGAGTCCCAATTGGTGGACGGGGTCAACTATCTGCAAGCGGGCATGGCCCGCATCCTTCAGCATTTCGGACTACCGCCGATCCCGTTCTCGCCCATCGCCATGCCGACCGAGGATGAGATCGACGCGGTGCTGGAGGATCAGACCTGAGAGCGGACGCCTTCATCCATCCGTGAATGCTTGGGGCACTGCGCATTTCGTGCCGAATGACGAAACTTCGCGCAGTGGCCCCGAGCGCGCGGCGGCCGCGGGAAGGGGCAGCGATCGAGCGGAGGTGCGATATTTCACATCATTCCCGCCCGGCCGCCAAATCCTCCGGCCCGAAGGCATCGGGTAGCAAACGCCCCAACGGCTTCGGCCCCTCGGCGTGGTCGACCAACATCTCCGCACCTCCGTGCTCATAGAGCACCTGCCGACACCGCCCGCACGGCATCAGGATCGCCCCGCGCGAGTCGCACACGGAAACCGCCAGCAATCGCCCGCCACCGGTTGCGGCGAGGTTACCGACGAGTACGCATTCGGCGCAGAGGCCCAAACCGTATGAGACATTTTCCACATTGCATCCGAGGACGATTCGCCCGTCGGCACCGAGCCCGGCCGCCCCGACCGGAAACCGCGAGTACGGCGCATACGCGTTGCGCATGACTTCAATTGCCTTGTGACGCAAGGCATCCCAATCTATTTCGGGCATACCGGACCTCCGCTCGGACGACTCGGAAACGACGGTAGAGAAGGGCGAACGACCACGTCAATCGAATAGGCAAGGCAAACCTAACTATGCCGAATTGTGCTCCAACGCTCAGCACGCCGAATTAGTTCCGCCATTCGCCGGGGATTAGAGTTCCAGACAGATCGGTTCAGGTTCCCGGCGGCGGGTCGACCACAGCCTCCGGGGTGTTGGCTCCGGGCACGAGCTGGTGTTTTCCAGATCCAACGGCTCTCCAGTCCCGCGCCGAAACCGCGACCGGGTCCGACTAGCCGGGTGCGCCCGGCGTGTCCATCAACGACGTTGGAGGCACCGCACTCTATGACGACCACGCTCGAAGCTCCGGCTCAGCCGAAGCGGAAGACCCTGTACCGCGGCGACCCGGGCATGTGGTCCTGGGCCCTGCACCGGATCACCGGTGTCACGATCTTCTTCTTCCTGTTCGTCCACGTCCTCGACACCGCTCTGGTGCGCGTCAGCCCGGACACCTACGACCGGGCCATCGAGACGTACAAGAACCCGGTCGTCGCCCTGATGGAGATGGCCCTCGTGGTGTGCGTGCTGTTCCACGCCCTCAACGGCATCCGGGTCATCCTCGTCGACTTCTGGTCCCAGGGCCCGCGCTACCAGCGACTGATGCTGTGGATCGTGCTCGCGATCTGGGTCGTCGTCGCGGGCGCCGGGGTCGGACGCCAGTTCTTCTACCTGTTCACGGAGCACTGATATGTCTGCACCCGTCCTCGGCAAGTCCTACGACCGCCCGGCCAGCCTCGACGCTCCCCGCGCCCCCCGGCGTACCCGGGGCAACAACTTCGAGAAGTACGCCTGGCTGTTCATGCGCTTCTCCGGCCTGCTGCTGGTCGTGCTGGTCATCGGCCACATGACGATCATGCTCATGCTCGACGGCGGCGTGAAGCGGCTGAACTTCGGCTTCGTCGCGGGCCGCTGGGCCAGCCCGTTCTGGCAGCTGTGGGATCTGGCCATGCTGTGGCTCGCCCAGCTGCACGGCGGCAACGGCCTGCGCACGGTCATCGACGACTACTCGCGCAAGGACTCGACCCGCTTCTGGCTGAAGACGCTGCTGGCGATCTCCATGATCCTGATCATGGGCGTGGGCACCTACGTCATCTTCACCTTCGACCCCAACATCAGTTAGGAACGCCACCTCCGATGAGTGAGACTCGTCCCATCCAGGAGCACCGCTACGACGTCGTGATCGTCGGCGCGGGTGGCGCGGGGATGCGCGCGGCGATCGAGGCCGGTCCCCGGGCCCGCACCGCGGTGCTGACCAAGCTGTACCCGACCCGCTCCCACACCGGCGCGGCCCAGGGCGGCATGTGCGCCGCGCTGGCCAATGTCGAAGAGGACAACTGGGAGTGGCACACCTTCGACACCGTCAAGGGTGGCGACTACATCGTCGACCAGGACGCCGCGGAGATCATGGCCAAGGAGGCCATCGACGCCGTGCTCGATCTGGAGAAGATGGGCCTGCCGTTCAACCGCACCCCCGAGGGCAAGATCGACCAGCGCCGCTTCGGCGGGCACACCCGGGACCACGGCAAGGCCCCGGTGCGCCGCGCGTGCTACGCCGCCGACCGCACGGGCCACATGATCCTGCAGACGCTCTACCAGAACTGCGTCAAGCACGACGTCGAGTTCTTCAACGAGTTCTACGTGCTGGACCTGGTGCTGACCAACACCGACCGCGGCCCGGTGGCCACCGGTGTGGTCGCCTACGAGCTGGCCACCGGCGAGCTGCACGTCTTCCACGCCAAGGCGATCGTGTTCGCCACCGGCGGCTCGGGCCGCATGTACAAGACGACCTCCAACGCCCACACCCTCACCGGTGACGGCATGGCGATCGTGTTCCGCAAGGGACTTCCGTTGGAGGACATGGAATTCCACCAGTTCCATCCGACGGGCCTGGCGGGCCTGGGCATCCTCATCTCCGAGGCCGTGCGCGGCGAGGGCGGCATCCTGCGCAACGCGTCCGGCGAGCGGTTCATGGAGCGCTACGCCCCGACCATCAAGGACCTCGCGCCGCGCGACATCGTCGCCCGCTCGATGGTCAAGGAGGTCCTCGAGGGCCGCGGCGCCGGGCCGAACAAGGACTACGTCTACATCGACGTCACCCACCTCGGCGAGGACGTGCTCGAGGAGAAGCTGCCCGACATCACCGAGTTCTCGCGCACCTACCTGGGCGTGGACCCGGTGAAGGAGCCGGTGCCGGTCATGCCGACCTGCCACTACGTCATGGGCGGCATCCCGACCCGCATCCGCGGCGAGGTGCTGCGCAACAACACCGATGTGGTGCCCGGCCTCTACGCCGCCGGTGAGTGCGCGTGCGTATCGGTGCACGGCGCGAACCGCCTGGGCACCAACTCGCTGCTGGACATCAATGTGTTCGGCCGCCGCGCGGGCATCGCCGCCGCGGAGTACGCCCAGCGCAGCGAGTTCGTCGAAATGCCCGACGCCCCGGCCGAATACGTGCAGGGCTGGCTGTCGAGCCTGCTGTCGGATCACGGCAACGAGCGCGTCGCCGACATCCGCACCGAGTTGCAGAACACCATGGACGCCAATGCCGCGGTGTTCCGCACCGAGGAGACCCTCAAGACGGCGCTCACCGACATCCACGCGCTCAAGGAGCGCTACGCGCACATCACCGTGCAGGACAAGGGCCGCCGCTACAACAGCGATCTGCTCGAGGCCGTCGAGCTGGGCTTCCTGCTCGAGCTGGCCGAGGTGACCGTGGTCGGCGCGCTCAACCGCAAGGAGTCGCGCGGCGGCCACGCCCGCGAGGACTACCCGGACCGCGACGACGTCAACTTCATGCGTCACACCATGGCGTACAAGGACGTCGAGCCCGGCGCGCACGCCGAACTGATCGCCGACATCCGGCTCGACTTCAAGCCGGTGGTGCAGACCCGTTACGAGCCGATGGAGCGTAAGTACTGATGACCGCTGTAGCAGAGGCCCCGCAGAAGGCCGCTCCGGTGCCCGAGGGTTCGACCATGATCACCGTCAAGGTGGCCCGGTTCAACCCCGAGGACGGCCAAGGGGCGCACTGGGATTCGTTCCAGGTGCCGGTGCTGCCCACCGACCGGTTCCTGAACGTGCTCATCTACATCAAGTCCTACCTGGACGGCACGCTCACCTTCCGCCGCTCCTGCGCCCACGGCGTGTGCGGTTCCGACGCCATGCGCATCAACGGCGTGAACCGGCTGGCGTGCAAGGTGCTGATGCGCGACATGCTGCCCAAGAGCGGCAAGTCGCTGACCGTCACCGTCGAGCCGATCCGCGGCCTGCCCGTGGAGAAGGATCTCGTGGTGGACATGGATCCGTTCTTCGACGCGTTCAAGGCCGTCAAGCCGTACCTCATCACGCACGGCAACGAGCCCACCCGCGAGCGCATCCAGTCCCAGGCCGACCGCGCGCGCTTCGACGACACCACCAAGTGCATCCTGTGCGCGTGCTGCACCACCTCGTGCCCGGTGTACTGGAGCGACGGCAGCTACTTCGGCCCGGCCGCCATCGTCAACGCGCACCGGTTCATCTTCGACAGCCGCGACGAGGGCGCCCGCGAACGCCTGGACATCCTCAACGACGTCGAGGGCGTGTGGCGCTGCCGCACCACCTTCAACTGCACCGACGCCTGCCCGCGCGGCATCGAGGTCACCAAGGCCATCCAGGAGGTCAAGCGCGCGCTGCTGTTCGCCCGCTGACCACCGTCGCCCTCGGCTTCGTCCGCGGCACGCAGGAGCGGTCGCTGATCCGCCGACCGGATTCGATCGCCGAGAACCGAAGGCCGCCAACCTCATTCGAGGGGGCGGCCTTCGATCCCTCCGGGCTCAGCCGAACTGCCGCCCGGCCTCGGTTCCGGTCGGCAGCGCGGCCCACACCACCTTGCCGGTCGGCACGCGCGGCGCGCAGCCCCAGGCGTGCGCGAGCCGGGCCACGACATGCAGGCCGTACAGATGCGTCTCCCCCGGCAGCGGTTCGTGCAGCACCGCCTCGCGCGGATCGTCGTCGCGGACGGCGACGGTCAGCAGATCCTGCCGCAGCTCCACCCGCACGCTGATCTCGGTGCCCGCGCGGCTGTGCGCGAGGGCGTTCTCCACCAGTTCGGTCACGACCAGTTCGGCGTCGGCGAAGACCTCCATGACCTGCCAGTTCCGGCACGCCTCGTCGACGAATCGCCGTGCGCGCCGGGCACAGTCGTCGGTGCGGGCCAGGGTCAGGGTGTCGTGCCGGTGCGACGCGGGCCGATCCGCCGCCGCCACCGCCGCGGTCACCGAATCGTGCACCGGCACGAACCGGCGCACGGCGCTGCGCTCGTACAACCCGCGCACCTCGGGATCCTCGGCGACCAGCAGGATCGGCACCCCGGGCCGCTCGCCCACCCGCATCCAGACATTGGCGAAGATGGTCAGCAACGGCTCGGCCCACACCCGCAGATCGTCGACCGCGACGATCACCGCCCGCGGCAGCCGCATGGCGAACTCGGCCAGATCCTCACCGAAGCCGCGATAGGTGATCGGATCGAGTTCGCCCTCCGGGCGCACCACCGCACACCCGTCGAGCTGGTGCGCGGCCCATCTGATCTCGTGCTCTACCATCACGTCGCTTCATCACCACCGTCGTCGGTCGGGCACCGCACCTCCGTCATCCCTGGCCTTACCCGGAACCTCACGGTTCGAACGCAGCTAGGCAATTCGACCAGCAAATCCGGGGTTTGTTGTCGGATCTGCCTGCCGGTGCTTGCATCGAGACATGTTCAACGAGGCTCAGCTGTACTCGCCGGTGACCGCGAGCACCGACGGCGACGTGACCGTGCACCTGAGCGACGACCACCCCGGCGGGCACGATCCGGAGTATCGGGCCCGCCGCAATGCGATCGCCGCCCTGGCGCTGTCGTACCGGCCCGGTGAGCCGCTACCGACGATCGACTACACCGACGAGGAACAGGAGGTCTGGCGGATCGTCTCGGCCGAGCTGGCCCGCAAGCACCGCCGCTACGCCGCGGCGGAGATCCTGGCGGGCGAGGAGCGGCTGGCGCTCCCGGGCGACCACATTCCGCAACTGCACGAGGTGACCGCGAAACTGGTGCCGCTCAGCGGTTTTCGCTATGTTCCGGCCGCGGGGCTGGTCCCGCTGCGGGAGTTCTTCGGCGCGTTCGCCGAGCGGACCTTCCACGCCACCCAGTACATCCGCCACCACTCCGCGCCGCTCTACACCCCGGAGCCGGACGCCATCCACGAGGTCATCGGCCACGCCAACCAGCTGGCGAGCCCGCGGTTCGCGGCGATCTACGCCGAGGTGGGCGCGGCGGCGACCCGGCTGGAAACCGTTGCGGCGCTGAAGTTCCTGGCCGATGTGTTCTGGTTCTCGATGGAGTTCGGCGTGGTCCGCGAACACGGTGAGGTGCGCTGTTACGGCGCGGGACTGCTGTCCTCGTTCGGCGAGATCGAGGAGTTCCGCTCGGCGACATTGCGGCCGTTGGACATTCACGAGATGGGCACGGCCGCCTACGACATCACCCACTACCAGCCGGTGTTGTACTGCGCGCGGTCGATCGGCGAGATCGAGGACGTGGTCGGCGGCTTCTTCGCGACGATGACCGACGACGTCGTCGCCGGGCATACCGCCTGAGGCGCTATTCGGCGAATCCGGGCATGCCCGCGGCGAGGAACTCGCCGATCAGCTCGATCCGGTCCATATCCAGCCCGCCCGGACCGAACGCGGTCATGGTCGCGCCGATGAGCGCCCCGGCGAAGGCGCGCGCCTGCCAGTCGTCGGGCGCGCGGCCGGTGCGCCGGGCGATGAGTTCGGTCATCAGGTCGACATTGCGTTCGGTCTCCTGGGCGATCACCCCGCGCAGTTCGGGCTCGTTCCAGACCAGCAGCATCCGTTCCTGTTCGAAGGCGCGCTGCTCGTCGTCCATGCTCGCGAACGTCTCGCGGATGGCGTTGCGGACCGCGGTCAGCGCGGACAGCTCCGCGGGCTGTTCCTCGACCGCGCGGATCATGATCGGGTCCAGATCGTCGGCGAGCACGACCTGCTCCTTGGACGGGAAGTAGCGGAAGAAGGTGCTCGGGGAGATGTCGGCCGCCTCGGCGATCTGCTCGATGGTGGTCTCCCCGTACCCCTGCTTCTTGAACAACCGCATCGCCTCGGTCCGAATGGTGCGGCGGGTGCGCTCCTTCTTCCGCTCGCGTAACCCCGCGGGCGCCTTCGTCTCAGCCGACATGCACCGATTGTCCCGCATCGGCGCCCACCGGAGCTCCCGGTCCGGAGCGGCGGGTCACCAGGGCCGCCAGGACGGCGGCCACCGCGCAGATGGCCGCGCACACCCAGAGCATCGCGCCCATTCCGGCGACGAAGGCGGACTGCACGTGGGCCAGCAGGTCCGGATCACCCATCCGATGGGCCACGGCCACACCGGAATTCACGCCGTCGGAGACCGGTTCCCGATTGTCCGCGCCCAGTTCGGCGCGGTATCGCACGGCCAGCACCGTGCCCAGGATCGCGACCCCGATGGTGCCGCCCGCCTGCCGCAGCGCCTGGATCAGGGCCGAACCCGATCCCGACCGCTCGGCGCTCAGCTCGCCCATGGCCATACCCATCGCGGAGGGCATGACGAAGCCCATGCCCACGCCGAGCAAGGTGGTCCAGATCGCGGTGTAGCCGTAGCCGCTGTCCACCTTTGTGAGCGCACCCATCACCAAACTGCCCGCGAGAACGAGGAATCCGGTGGTCAGCACGACTCGCAGACCCAGTTTCGGCGACAGCCTGTCCACCAGCCGGGTGCCGAGCACCAGACCCGCGATCAGCGGCAGCAACCGCAGCCCGCTGCCCAGCGAATCGACGCCGAGCACGGCCTGGAAGTACTGCGGCACGGTGAAGAACAGGCCGAACATGGCGAAGTTCACGACCACGGAATACGCGGTGCCCCACCGGAATCCGGCCGCGGTGAACAACCCGAGGTCGATCAGCGGATGCGCGACGCGCCGCTGCCACGCGACGAACGCCGCCAACAGCGCCACACCCGCCGCCACGGCGGACCACGCGATCACATCACCCCAGTCCCGCTCGCCCAGCCGGATGAAACCGTAGGTGAAGCCCAGCATCCCGCCCGCCGAGAGCACGACCCCGGCCAGATCGATCCGAAAGACGTTGCCGCTGCGCGACTCCGGCACCAGCCCGGCCACCGCGAGCAGTCCCACCACCACCAACGGCACGTTGATCAGGAACACCGAACCCCACCAGAAGTGCTGCAACAGCCAGCCGCCCACGATCGGCCCCAGCGGCAGCCCGAGGGCCGTCGAGGTCACCCAGATCGTCAGCGCCCGTTGCCGTTCCGCCCGATCCGGGAACAGTCCCGGCAGCACCGACATCGACAGCGGCATCATGGTCGCCGCCGCGATCCCGAGCACCGCCCGCGCGGCGATCAGTTCCCCCGACGACGACGCGAACGCGCACCACAGCGACGCGATGCCGAACAGGGCCAGCGCTCCCAGCAGGAACCTCTTGCGCCCGTAGCGGTCTCCCAGCGCCCCCGCAGGCAGCATGAAGCCCGCGAGCGCCAGCGTGTACGCGGTCGTGAACCATTGCAGCGCAGCGGTATTCGCGTGCAGATCCACCGCCATCGTGGGCAGCGCCACGACCAGCACGGTGGTGTCCAGGCCGATCGTGAGCATCGCCAAGGCCAGCGCGCCCAGCGCCAGCCAGCGAGCCCGGCTCGCCTCGTTCCCGGTCATGCCGTTCCCTCCTGGGCCGAAAGTAATATTTCGAAAGCTTCTTTATTTTGATAGTAGCTCTCATTTTGTAGTAGATGTCAATACCAGCTCATCTCACCGCCCTGAACTCGGCAAACCCCGCGATTGCCCTAAGCTCGACAGTGATGAGGACCCGCATGACCCGGCGCGCTCGCCGCTCGAGATCGTTGGCGGCCACGCTGGTGGCCGGACTCCTCGGTGCCGCGGCGCTGACGCTGTCCCCGACGCTCGCCGACGCCCAGCCGACCGGTACGACGACGCCGTTCACCACCCCGAACACCGACTCCTGCCCGAACAAGACGGCTCCGCCCCCGGCGATCGACGCCTCGGAGGTCCCCGAACCCGGCGAGACCGGCCCCGATCCGTTGCCGGTGCCCGCGTCGCCCGTGGGCGGCGACCGGCTCGGCGGCTGCGGCCTGGTCCTGCCGGACAAGGCGCCGCCGGTCCCCGCCGAGATCTCCGCGACCGCGTGGACGATCGCGGATCTGGACACCGGCCGGGTGCTGGCCGCCAAGGATCCGCACGGGCGCTACCGGCCCGCCTCGACCATCAAGGTGCTGCTGGCCACCGTCGCGCTGCGCGCCCTCGACCTGAACAAGGTGGTGGTCGGCACGCAGGAGGACGCGAACGCCGACGGCACCCGGGTGGGCATCGGCCCCGGCGGCCGCTACACCAACAAGCAGTTGATGCAGGCGCTGCTCATGTGCTCGGGCAACGACGCCGCGCACGCCGTCGCCGCGCAGCTCGGCGGGGACCGGGCCACGGTGGCCAAGATGAACGAGCTGGCGAAACGCCTGCGCGCCTTGGACACTCGCGCCGCCACACCGTCGGGTCTGGACGGGCCCGGAATGAGCACGTCCGCATACGATTTGGCGCTGCTGTTCCGCGAGGCCATGACGATTCCGGCGTTCGCCGAGATCGTGCACACCGAGCAGGTCGACTTCCCGGGCTACCCCGCCGACCCGAAGATCCCGGACGACAAGGACCATCCGGGTTTTCCGATCGCCAACGACAACCGGCTGCTGTTCGACTACGACGGCGATCTGGGCGGCAAGACCGGCTACACGGACGACGCCCGGCAAACCTTCGTGACCGCCGCCGCGCGCGGCGGACACCGGTTGGTCGTGACGTTGCTGAAGGCCGACGTGCTGCCGATCCGGCCGCCCGAACAGGCGGCCCGGCTGCTCGACTACGGCTTCGCGCTGCCGCGCGACGCGAGCGTCGGCACGCTGCCGGGCGACACCGGCACGACGGCGAATCCCGGTGTGACACTTGCGTCCCCGCCGCCGCGCCCGAATTCGGACACCACCGCCACGCCCGCGGAACGGCACGGCAGTTGGGGCACGATCGCGATCATCGCGGGCTTGGTGCTGGTCATCGGGCTGGGGATCGCCGCGTGGTCGCTCCGGGGTCGGACGCGATCGTAATCGCCGCCACTTTTCGCGAATCGCGTTGTTTGACTCCGGGTTGCTCGGGCACCCGCTGAACGAGCCGATCGTACGGCTTTCACTCGAGTAACCGAAGAAGGGAGCTAACCATGGCGGACCAGAACAATCCCGGCCAGTTCGGCAACCGCTCGGACACGGCGGAGCAGGCCCGCAAGGGCGGCCAGGCCAGCACCGGTAGCTTCGGTGACAAGAACAGCGCCGACCCCTCGGCCGCCGGTAAGAAGGGCGCCGCCGCCCAGCCGACGGACGCCAAGGTCAAGGGCGGGCAGCACAGCCACGCCAACCGCTGACCGTTTCGGACGGAAAGCCCCCAGGGAAGCGAAAGTTCAAGCTTCCCGGGGGCTTTCGTCCATTCGGGACTCGAATTCCGCGCCCGCCCGGCGCAGCATCTCCCGGCTCGACTCCGGTCCCAGCGTATTGCGCAGCAGGGAGTGGTACACGTCGCGATGCTTGCGGACGACGTCGGGTTCGGTCAGATACTGTTCGCCGCGGAACGATTCGATGTAGACCAACGGGGTCTCGACCAGTTCGCCCGATCCGTCGGATCCGAAGTCGAGCAGCACGAACGGGCCGCCGCCCTCCCGCATCGGGAGTCCCCGACTGAACGGCAGCACCCGAATATCGATATTGGGCCGAAAACTGGCCTCCACCAACCGTTCACACTGTTCGGCCATCACCTCCGGCCCGCCCACGGTCATCCGGATCGCCGACTCCCGCACGACCGCTTGGAAACCCGGCCCGTCCGGAATCTCCAGCAGTTCCTGCCGCCGCATCCGAAGCCGCACCCGCCGATCGATGGTCGCCGCGTCCTCGTCCGGGTAGAGCGTCTCCAACAACACCCGCGCGTACGCCGGCGTATGCAACAGCCCCGGCATCAAATCGGCCTCGTACGAACGGATCTCGCGAGCCGCCCCCTCCAGCCCCACATAGGTCCGGAACTCCGCGGACATCACATCCTCGTACTCCCCCCACCATTCGACCCCCTCCCCCTCCTCGACCAACGCCAGCACATCCCGCGTCTGCTCCGCGTCGAACTCGTAGATCCGACACAGCGCGGCCACCTGCCCGTCATCCACCCCCGAAACCAACCCCCGCTCCAGCCGATGCACCGAACTGGCCCCCACCCGAATCACCCCACCCGACTGCTGCAACGTCAACCCCGCCCCCAACCGCCCACCCCGCAACTTCCGCCCCAACCGCCGCCGCGCCAACGTGGAATTGCCTTCGGTCATGAATGCCCCTGCGCTCGTTGGTGATACGCCTGCCATCCAGCGCCATGCTAGTAGCCCGAACGGAGCAGGGTCGGCGATTCACGCCGGACACATACGAATACCGCATAACCCCAGCAAGACTTCCATCTTGGAGGGTGAATCCTTGCCGAGGGGAACCACTCGCTTCCATGGTGCGTCCAGTAAGGTAGGTGGATCCTGGGCCGCTGGAAGGGAGGGACGTCGGTGGATGTAGGGCAGTCGACCGCGAACGCGCTGTATCAGCAGGCAGTCAGTGGATCGTTCGCCATGAAGCAGGACGCGGCACAGAATTGCGCGAATATCTTCCTACGGTTCGCAGATTCGCTGGACGCGCAGATCACCCGGCACCGCAATCTCCGCCTGACAGGCGGATTCGGTGACTTCACATCAGCCAAGCAGCTCGAAGCAGGGTTCGACAAGAAAGGCGCCGAGATGGTCCTGGCACTGCAAGGCTTACAGGAGGCCGCCTTGCGGATGGCGGCAGCGTATCTGCGGGCAGGTGGCATGGTCGAGGCCGCTGACGATATCAACAGGCGAGCAATCGTTGCCTCTCAGGTAGGGTCCGCGTAGATGACCAGGGGATTGATGCGCGCTCTCTTCGCCGTTACCGCAGTGACTGCCGTTCTCGCGCTTCCCGCTTGTTCCTCACACGACTCGGCGGGTGAGACAGGATCTTCGGCGTCCGAGTCCAATTCGCAAGCGACTCACGCTCCTCGTACAACACTGACCCAAGCGGGCATTCAGCCCCCGCCGCTTCACAATCAATACACCAACAACGGGCGACCCGATGTCACCTTCGACCCGTGTACTTGGATTCCGGACGACGCGATCCTCTCGACGGGCTTCGATCCCTCGAGCCGTAAGCGCGGCGACGACCAGGTCGCAGAAGAGACGTTTCTGGAGTGCGTATTCACCTCGAAAGACCGTAGCCTGTCGGTGATTTCGGGCAACGTGTCGTGGCAAGAGGATCTCGCGAAAAATCGGGCCATCAGCGAGCCGGTTTCCGTCAACGGTCGACAGGCCATCTGGGTGCGTGATCCGATCGAGGTAGGACGTTGCCAGATTCATCTGCAGACACGTTCGGGCTTCGCCGCCGTCGCCGTCGACACGAAACCTACAGCGCAAGCGGCTGGAGTGAAACCCTGTGACGGCGTCCTCGATATCGCCAAGGCCCTCGAGCCTTCGATCGGGAAGGACAACTAAGGCATGGCCAACGAAGATAGCCCGTCCGCGAACACGCCGGAAGCGATAGCTCGCGCACTCACAGGGCAGAGCGTAGAGGCGATCCAAAATCACGACCGCGCGACTCAAAGCCAGCATGGTGCAGAGGCTTTGCAGAGCAGACTCACCAACTCGGGTACCGATCCGGCATACATTCAGGGCTTCGAAGACTGGAAGAGCATGTCGCACGAGGAACTCTACAGAACCGTCCAGGAAACTATGAAGCCGGGTGTTATGCATGCCCGTGCAAAGACTTGGCTCGACATATCCGCAGCGGTCAGCGGAGCATTGTTCGGTTTGAACATCTCGATACAGAAGGCTCTGCCGGAAGGTTTTCAGGGCGAATTCTCAGTGGCGGCAAGCGAAGCCGCTCGCAAGTTCATCAAGCAGGGCACAGACGTACAGGAAGTAATTCAAACAGTCGGCCATCGGATAGAGGCCGCCGCCTACGGCGCGGAGGCGGTGAAGAACAGCGTGCCGCCGCCCGGCGGCTTCCAAACAGGCGTAGCGAAAAAGGTTGATTCCGTGTGGCCTTCACTCGGCGCCGAGGACCCACAGCATGCAGTCGGCTCTGTTCGCGACGACGATAGTTCGCGCTGGGCGGCCATCGCGGCCATGCAGCGAAACTACGAACCGACATACGGCCCTGCTGGGCGGAACGTCCCCACCTTCGTCCCCGTCGACTCCCCCGGCGAGGTCAACCCCGGAACCGGTGGCGGTAACTCCTGGCCCGGTACCGGTGGCGGCACCGGCGGGACGAACGGCGGGACAGGGGGAACCAGCGGCGGCCCCGGCGAAACCGGCGGCGGCACCGGTGAGCAGTCCGGAAACGGCGCACAGGATCCCAACTCCACCGACGGCGGTCAGCGCACCGATCCGGCCAGCGTCTCGCCAGCTTCGACCGATGGATCGAATTCGACTGGGACGCAAGGAACTTCGGGCAACGCGGGCGGCACCTCGCCGGGAGCCGATACCCGACCCGCCGGAGTCGACTCCCCCGGCTCGAGCGTGAGTGGTCGAGGAGGCGGCGGTTCCGGCCTGCGCCCGGGGACATCCGGCGGCGGTCGAGGCGGAACGGGTGGCGGAAGCACCGCCAACGCCCCCGGCAGGAGCGTGCCGGGGATGCCCGGTGCCGGAAACCCGGCCGCAGCGGCCGCCGGACGAGCGGGCACCGCGGGCACATCCGGTATGCCGGGCATGGGTATGCCTGGCGCGCACGGCCGTAAGGATGAGGACGAGGCCGAGCACAAGACCCCCGACTACCTGATCAGGGATCGCGAGGAGGAACTGTTCGGGCCCAGGCAGCGAACGGTTCCCCAAGCCATCGGAGCGGATATCCCCGCCGCGCAGACCAGACCGGACGAGGGTGAGGGTTCGGGGCGGTGAGGTGGGAGTTCACTCCCGATGAGTTCATGCATCTGTGGCAGGAGACGGGGAAGGATCGGTATCCGTTCCCGTTGAGTCTGTACTCGTCGACGGCATGGCAGAGCGAGGCCGAGCGGCTCGCGCGGGAGTTGCGGGAGCGGTTGCCGCTCGGGGGTGACGCCGATCTGTCGGCGGTGCTGCGGGTGGCGGCGAATCCCGCTGTCACGCTGACCGTTACGGGCACCCGGAAGCGACCCGTGCGCGCGTTCGGGGCGATCGATACCACCGTGGGCGTGACGCTCGTCCAAAGACCGGGTCCCACAACGGAAGTCGGCGGCAATATCGTCGTCGAGGTCGGCTCCCCGGCCATCGTGCCGAAGGTGTTCGTCGCGGTCCTGGGAAAGGTCGAGGCGGGGCGGCAGACGGCGCTCGTGGAGAGCCTGGATCGCATCCGCACCGATCTCGAATCATGGACGGGCACAAGGGAAACCGTGACCAGCCGGATGCGCAGACTGCTGACCGCCCCCCGCACCGGATCGGGCCACCTCGAGATCCAGCAGGGCCTGCACACCGCGCGACCCCATCCCCCGCAGTACCTCAGCTGGTTCGACGTCGAGGGCGACGGACGCTACGTCTACTACCAGCAGCACAACGACCTGCACGTCGAACCCTGGTCCGCGGAACGACTCCAGCGGGAACTCATCCGCCTGACCCAACCCGTCCACGCCGACTGAGCACACCCCACACCCCGGCGACCACCCCGGCCGCGACCGCCCCGGCCCCGAACAACACCGCCCCCACCCCGGCCGACCATCCGGCGTTCATGCGCGGCTCGATCACCGCGGGCGGAGGCGGGGCGACATCCAACTCCGCCTCGTTCTCCCGCGCGGTCGCCGCCCACGCCGTGGCGAACAGGATGATCCGCGCGGTGATGTAGGCGAACACCATCAGGCCGATGATCGGACCGAACGCCACCCCCGCCGGGCTCGAGAGCACCTTGTGCAGATAGAAGCTCGCGATCTGCTTCCAGATCTCGAAGGCGATGGCGGCGATCAGCGCGGCCTTGATCGCGCTCACGATGGTGACCGGCTGTCGCGGCAGCCGGGCGATCACCCACACGAACACCGCCCACGACGCGCACACCGCCAACAGCAGCGAGACGACGCGCAGCAGCACCCCGACCCCCGGCGCGTGGTCCAGGTGGATCGCCTTCAGGAGACTTCGCCCCAGATCGCTACCGGCGAGGGCGGACAGACCCAGCGACACCACCATCGCCAACCCGAGCCCGACCAGTGCGAGCAGATCGGAGAGCTTCGAGGTGGCCCAATTGCCGTCCTGCGCTTGCTGTTCCCACTGTTCGGTGAGCGCGGCGCGGAGATTGGCCATCCAGCCCAACCCGCCGTAGAAAGCGCCGACCAGACCGATCACCCCGACGCTGGTGCGGGAGTCGATGGCCTGATCGATCAGATCGTTCAGCTGCCCGCCGAGCGAGCCAGGAATGTTCTGAACGATCTTGTCCTGCACCTCGTGCAACAGATCCGGATCGTGCGACAACACGAACCCGGCCACCGCGAAACCCACCATGAGCAGCGGAAACAGTGACAGCACAGTGAAATACGTGACGCCCGCCGCGTAGTAGTCGCCGCGCTGCCGCTGATACCGGCCGCCCGCGCGGACCAGATGGTCCAACCACGGGCGCGCTTGCACCTCGCGTTCGATCCGCCCCCTGACTTTGTCGAACACCCGTCCTCCCGGAACCCACTCGGCAGCGATCGTGCATGTACTGTCGCACCTTTGCGCGGCCGACAGCGACAGATTTGCCCAGCGCGTCGGTCACCTTCCCGATACCCGGGCGGGCGGGCCGGAAAACGCTCAGCGGGTGAGGAAACCGACGCGGTCGTACACCTGCGCGAGGGTCCTACCGGCGATTTCGCGGGCGCGGTCGGCGCCGTCGGCCAGAATGCGATCGAGTTCGCCCTGGTCGTCGAGGTATTGCTGAACCTTCGCCTGCAAGGGTGTGACGAAATCGACGAGGGCGTCGGCGACGTCGTTCTTCAGGTCGCCGTATCCCTTTCCGGCGTAATCGTTTTCCAGGGTGACGATCGGGGTGTCGGTGAGCGCGGACAGGATCACCAGCAGATTGCTCACCCCGGGCTTGGTCTCCGGGTCGTAGCGGATCTCGCGTTCGGTGTCGGTGACCGCGGACCGGATCTTCTTCGCCGAGACCTTCGGATCGTCGAGCAGATTCAGCAGGCCCGCGTCGGTGGCGGCCGACTTGCTCATCTTCGAGGTCGGATCCTGCAGGTCGTAGATCTTGGCGGTGCCGGAGACGATGTGCGCCTCGGGGACCACGAAGGTCTTCTTGAACCGAGTGTTGAAGCGCTGCGCCAGATTTCGGGTCAGCTCGAGATGTTGGCGCTGATCCTCGCCCACCGGCACCAGCTGCGGGCGGTAGAGCAGGATGTCGGCGGCCATCAGCACCGGATAGGTGAACAGGCCGACGGTCGCGTTGTCCGAACCCTGTTTGGCCGACTTGTCCTTGAACTGCGTCATCCGGCTGGCCTCGCCGAAGCCGGTGATGCACTGGAGCACCCAGGTCAGCTCGGCGTGCTCGGGCACCTGGCTCTGCACGAACAGCGTCGAGCGCTTGGGGTCGATGCCGAGCGCCAGCAGCTGCGCGGCGGCCCGCTCGGTGCGGCGACGCAACTGCTTGGGGTCCTGCGGCACCGTGATGGCGTGCATGTCCGGAATGAAGTAGAGGGCGTCGTAGTCGTCCTGCAACTTCACCCAATATTGCAGCGCGCCAAGGTAATTGCCGAGGTGGAAGGAATCACTCGTCGGCTGGATCCCGGACAGGACCCGCTGCTTGCGCTCACCGGATGTAGCAGGACTCGACATGCTCCGATCTTCGCATGTCCGCCTCACCCGGCATGGCGCTGGGCGTGGTTGCGTGGATCGACCCCCGGCATACTCGGCCGACCCGACGCGACCAGGCGCTTCTCCCGATCGCCGAGCAGCCGGTACAGGGGCGCGCTGGGCCCGTAGAGCGTGTCGCGCAGTGCGCGGGGAGCCAGCGGCGGGGCGAGATGCGCGGTCCGCACGGCCTGGGCCAGCGAACGGTAGGACAGCTGTTCGCGCGCACCCCAGCGAATCCCGTACAGCTCCCGGATCCGGGGCGGCAGACTGCCCTGGACGAGCAGATGCACGCCGGTCACCACCCGATTCAGCGGCACCGGCAGCGGATACGCGACGCGCTTCCCGGCCAGGTAGGAGCCGACCAGCCGGGCCTCGTCGGTGAGATACGGCTGATCGGAGGCCAGGTAGTCGTCGAAGAAGCGCCGGAACTCCGGGTAGCTGCCGGGGGCCGCGTCGCGCGGCATGCCGAACAGCTCACCCCAGCAGACGTAGTCCTGGTAGAGGCCCTCGCGCTCGGCGGCGGTGAGCCTGCGGACCAGCACGTCGTGCATGACCTCCGCCGAGTCGAAGGTGAACGCCATGGTCAAAAACATCAGGTGCGGGTCGTGTGCGGAATAGCGCGTACCCGCCGGATACGGCCCCGCGTCCTCGGGCAGGCCGCCCCGCACCCGCGCGTGCTTCTTGTCGGTGAAGGCCAGCGCCCGGTCGGCCTCCTCCGTGCTGCCCAGCGACACCGCCTCGAACAGGCGACCGGTCAGCGCGAGCCGGGTGTAGGGGGTGGTGCGGTGTTCGGTGTGCTCGGCCGTGCCCACGTAGAGCAGCGGATGCACGGCCCCGATCACCAGCGCGCGTTGGCCGTAGGTGAGGCCGACCGCCCGCTTGCGCATGACCCGCCGGATCATCGAGTCGTCGGAGAAGTAACCGGACATGTCGCCTCCTGTGCCGAACATCTGGCAATAGCGTCTACCAGATTCACCAATCTGGCAAGAGCTTCCACCAGATTGAGAGGACGTCGTGCCCGGCCCATACAATCGGACGGATGACCGCGCGAACCTACGGTGGTGTCTCGGCCGAGGAGCGCCGTGCCCAGCGCCGGGCCGCGCTGCTCGAGGCCGCGCTGGAGATCATCGGCGGCCAGGGCCTGGACAAGCTGACGGTCGCCGGGCTGTGCGCGCGGGCCGGACTGAACGAGCGGTACTACTACGAGCAGTTCGACAGCCGCGACGCCGTGCTGATCGCCCTGCTCGACGGCATGGCCGAGGAACTGGCCGCGGCCATTGTCGACGCCCTGCGCACCGCGCCCACCGACACCCGGGGCATGTCCGGGGCCGCGGTCCGCGCGGGCATCGAGGTTCTCACCGACGACCCGCGCAAGGCCCGCGTCGCCCTCATCCTCAGCGCCGCCACCCCCGAACTGCGCTCGCGCACCCTGGCGACCATCCGAGCCTTCGCGAATCTTGTTGCGGCCCAGGGCGTGGACTTCCTCGCCATCGGGTCGGACCGCCCCGACCCGGCGATCGCCTTCCGCGCCACCTACCTCGTCGGCGGTCTCGTCCAGGTCCTCGCGGGCTGGCTGCACGGCGATCTCCCCCTCACCCGCGACGAACTCATCGCCCACACCACCGACGTGTTCGTCCTGCTCGGCGAGGATCTGGCCCGCCGATCGAGTTAGCCGGCGTGCCTCACAAGGTGAGCGCGGCCGCACCCAAGGTGCCCGGCTCGGCTTGGAGCACCACGCGATAGAGGGTGTCGCGAGCGGACCAATAGGCGGCGGCGTCGCGCATGGCCTCGGTGAACCAATCCCGCTGGGCGGGTTCGTGCACGAGGAGTTGGGCGGCGTTGCGGACCACCACGACGTAACCCGTTGCGCGACCGACGAAGTCGTCGAGGTCGCGCAGGCATTCGTCGAACGCGTCCTTGTTCTGGCCGAAGTAGTAGGGGAATTGGAAGGCGGCGGCGAACTCGTCGTAGAGCTCGGCGAGGCTGCCCATCTTCTGGCCGCGCAGCTCCCGGACCACGTAACCGTCCGGCGCCTGGTACCGCACGCCGCTGAAGTCCCGGTCGGCGGCGGGAACCGCCCCGAGAACCGGTGCGGGCGTGGCGGATTCGGTCGCCGCGCCGGTGAGGAACTGCGTCAGCGTCATCGGGGAACTCATCTGGCCTCCTGTTCGCATGGGTTCCGACAGCTCAGCGCATTCTGGTGAACGTCCGGTAATGATCACCGGTGTAATACGCCGAACCGTCGCTGCCGGTCACGATGCGCTCGGCGTCGCGGGTCTGGCCGCGGGCCTTGGGATTGACGTCCCATTCGCGATAGCCGATCGACTTGCCCGCCGCATCCGACTTCGGCAGCGTCCCATCGCGATTGAGCCACTGATCCCCGCCCTTGGTCCCGGGCGCGTCGGCCGAATCCGGCCAACGGCCCGCGTCGATCTCGACCAGGGTTTGGTACGCGCGATCGGGGACGCCCGGCGCCCGGCTCGTCGGGGCGGCGGCCGCCTTACCCGGCGTCGCCACGGCCTTGGCGCTCGTGGAGGGCGACGAGGTGGAATGCGTCGTGGTCTCGTGCGCGGTCAACAGCCCGAGCAGCACCACGACCACCACCCCGCCCAGCGCGAGCAGACTTCGGAAACGCTTGCCGGACAGGTTCATCGGTACTGCACCGTCACGGGCGCGTGATCCGACCAGCGCAACGCGTACTCGGCGGCCCGCTCCACCACGGCCTGCTTGGCGCGGCCCGCGATCTCACCGCGCGCCAGGTGGTAGTCGATGCGCCAGCCCGCGTCGTTGTCGTAGGCGCGGCCGCGGTAGGACCACCAGCTGTACGGGCCGGGTACGCCCGGGTGCAGGGTGCGCACGACGTCGACGTAGCCGGCGGCGAACAGCTCGTCGAGCCAGGCGCGCTCGCCCGGCAGGAAACCCGAGTTCTTCAGGTTGCCCTTCCAGTTCTTGATGTCGAGTTCGGTGTGGGCGACGTTCCAGTCGCCGCAGATGACGAAATCGCCGGTGCGGGACCGCAGGTGCGCGCCGAGCTCGCCGAGGAAGCGGTACTTCTCGTCCTGCATCGGCGTATCCGCCTCGCCGGTGTGGACGTAGACGCTGGCGACGGTGACGTCGTCGAATTCGGCCTCGATATAACGGGCCGCGGCGTCGAACTCGGGGCTACCGAAACCGATACGCACGGAACGTGGTTCGCGGCGCGACAGGATGCCCACGCCCGCGCGGCCTTTCGAGCCCGGTTCGGCGTGCGCCAGATACCAGCCGTCGCGCAGCGCGGTCGCCAGCGCGGCGCGCGTCTGCTCGTCGGTTGCTCTGGTCTCCTGCAGGCAGATGATGTCCGCCTCGGTGGTGGCGAGCCACTCGAGCATCCCCCTACCCGTCTTGCCCGTCGCGGCACGAATCCCGTTCACGTTGATCGTACTGATGATTTTGGACACGCCACGACCGTACAATGCTGCTCAGACACACTCCCGGTGGACATCGAGGTCCAGGAAGGGGTGAGGACGATGACGTCCCGCACCGCCCCGCCCATGCCGACGAAAGCCCTGCACACGGGCTCCGGCGATCCGCTACTCCTGTTGCACGGCTTCATGTTGTCGCCGCACTGCTGGGAACAGGTCGCGTTCCGATTGTCCGGGACTTGCGAGGTGTTCGCTCCGGCCTTCCGGGGGCACTGGGGCGGGCCGGAGTTGAACGGCTGGTACCTCGACATCAACGCCCTCGCCGATCAGATCGAGGATCAACTCGACGAAATGGGTTGGCGCACTTCCCATATCGCGGGCAATTCACTGGGCGCGTGGGTGGGGTTCGAGCTGGCGCGCCGGGGCCGGGCGCGCACGCTCACGGCCATCGCGCCCGCGGGTGGTTGGAACAGCCCGTCGCTGTTGCAGATCCGGGTCGGGCTGAAGTTCCTGAGCCTGGTGCCGGTGGTGGAGATCGGCAAGCGGATGAGCCCGGCCCTGCGGGTCAGCGCGCCCGCGCGCCGCTTCGCGTCGCTGCTGCTGACCAAGAGCGCGAGCGCGGTCCCGCGGCGCGCCCTCGAGGCCACCATCCTGTCCGCGATCAACTGCCGGGCCATGCTGCCGGTACTGCTCAGCGGCCTGCGCTCGGAGGCCCTGGAATACCTGCCCACGTTGAGCACGCCGGTGCGGCTGCTCATGTGCGAATACGACCGGGTCATCCCCAATCGTCCCTTCGCCGAACGCTTCCTGCGCGACCTCCCCGAATCCGCGGACCGCATCCTGATCCACGGCGTCGGCCACGTCCCCATGCTCGAGGCCCCCGACCGCATCGCCACCCTCATCGCCGAACACGTCTATGCCAGCCGCACGCACCTGCGAGCGGTATGAATGACCGGCGGATCGGAAGACCCCCCTCGGCAGCCGATCCGCCGGTCCCCCGGCGAAAAACGTGCCGGGGGAACAAGGGTGGAAGCGCCGGGGGAACAAGGGTGAAGCGTGCCGGGGGAGGTTCAGAGGCCCAGCAGTCCCTTGGCCACGTGGGTCACCTGGATCTCGTTGCTACCCGCGTAGATCATGAGGGACTTGGCGTCTCGGGCGAGTTGTTCGACTCGGTATTCGGTCATGTAGCCGTTGCCGCCGAAGAGTTGGATGGCCTCCATGGCCACGTCGGTGGCGGCCTCGGAGCAGTAGAGCTTCATGGCGGAGGCTTCGGCGAGGGTGGGGGGCTTGCCCGCGCGGGAGCGTTCGATGGCGTTGAAGACCATGTTCTGGACGTTGATCCGGGCGACTTCCATCTTGGCGAGCTTGAGCTGGATCAGCTGGAAGCGGCCGATCTCCTGGCCCCACAGGGTGCGGTTGCGCGCGTAATCGACACAGAGCCGGTGACATTCGTTGATGATGCCCAGGGCCATGAACGCGACGCCGAGCCGTTCGGCGGTGAAGCTGGAGCGGGCGCTGTCGCGGCCGTCGCCGCCCTTGTGCTCCTCGGTCTCGCCGAGCAGGCGGTCGCGGCCGAGGCGGACGTTGTCGAAGAACAGCTCACCGGTCGGCGAGGCGTGCAGACCCATCTTCCGGAACGGCCTGCCCTGGGTGAAACCCTCCATGCCCTTGTCGAGCACGAAGGTCAGCACCTTGCGGTTGCGCTTGTCGCCCTCCCCCTCGTCGAGTTTCGCGTACACGATGACGGTGTCGGCGTAGGGGCCGTTGGTGATGAACGTCTTCTGCCCGTTGAGGATGTAATCCTCCCCGTCCCGCTTGACGTAGGTCTTCATCCCGCCGAACGCGTCACTGCCGGAATCGGGTTCGGTGATCGCCCACGACGCGACCTTCCTCATCGTCACCAGATCGGCGAGCCAGCGCTCCTTCTGCGCGAGCGTCCCCCGCGCCATGATCGTGGTGGCCCCGAGACCGATGCTGACCCCCATGGCCGACACCAAACCCAAACAGACGCCGGACAATTCGCCGATCAGCACGGCCATCATCGAATCCTGGCCGCTGAACGGGGATCCGGCCGACTCCGTCCGCTCGGCCGCGTCCTCCCCCGCCTCCCGCGCCCGCTGCTTCGCCAGCATCTTCCCCACGGCCTCGGCGGCCATCGCGTCGATCCCGAACTGCGCGAACAGCTTCCGGATCACCGGATACGGCAGCATCTCGCCGCTCTCCAGCGCGTCGAGATTCGGCCGCACCTCCTTGTCGATGAACGCGCGCACCGCGGTGCGGATCATCTCGTCGGTCTCGGACCACTCGAACATGGTGTTCTCCTTCTACGGCAGCCGAGCCGCGATGTCCTCGATCGCCCAGGGCCCCTCGGTCTCGATCGTCTTCACGTCGTGCCAGCCGCCCAGCTCGGAGATCGCGCCGCCCTGCACCGCGAACACCTTGCCGGTCAGCGGGCATTTGTCGGAGGCCAGATACGCCACCAGCGGTGAGATGTTGGCCGGGCTGAACGGATCGAACTCGCCCTCGGGGATCTCGGCCGCGAAGATGGCGCCCATGCCGGGCGTGGCCAGCGTGAGCCGGGTGCGGGCAATCGGGGCGATGGCGTTGACCCGCACACCGTAGCGTTCCAATTCGTCGGCGGCCACCAGCGTCAGCGCCGCGATGGCCGCCTTGGCCGCGCCGTAGTTCGCCTGTCCCGCGTTGGGCACCGTGGTGCCCGAGGCCGAGGCCGTGTTCACCACGGCCGCGTTGGGCCGGTTGCCGGATTTGGCCTCGGCCTTCCAGTACGCCGCCGCGTGCCGCAGCACATTGAAGTGCCCCTTCAGATGCACCGCGATGACCGCGTCCCACTGCGCTTCCTCGAGCCCGGCGATGAAGCCGTCGCGCAGGATGCCCGCGTTGTTGATCACCACATCGAGTCGGCCGAATTCCGAGATCGCCTGGTCCACCAGGCTTTTCGCGCCGTCCCACTGCGCCACGCTGGCGGTGTTGGCGACCGCGCGCCCGCCCGCGGCGACGATCTCCTCCACCACCTGCTGCGCCGGGCCGGTGTCGTGTCCCGCGCCGGTGTTGTCGCCGCCCAGATCGTTGACCACGACCGCCGCGCCCTCCCGCGCGAACAGCAGCGCGTGCTCGCGCCCGATCCCGCGGCCCGCGCCGGTGATGACGGCGACCTTGCCGTCCAGTGCGCCCATGTTCGTCTCCTGTCAGTCCGCGAGTTCGGCGAGGCCGTCGGTCAGCACGACGTCCGCACCCCGCACGGTCTCGAATGCGTATGTGGTGACGCCGTTTTCGGCGCGCACCGGCCAGATGCGGGTCTCCAGGTCGTCGCCGGGGAAGACCATCTTGGCGAAGCGCACCGCGAAGCGCCGCAGCCGACGGGTGTCCGAGCCGCCGACCGCGGTCAGCACCGCCCACGACGCGAACGCCATGGTGCACAGCCCGTGCGCGATGATGCCGGGCAGTCCGGCGTCGCGGGCGACCTGCTCGTCCAGATGCAGCGGGACCGGATCCCCGGCGGCCGGGGAGTAGCGGTAGGTCTGATCGTCGTCGATGTGCGCGGGCACCACGGCCGCCGGATCGGTACCGCGCAGGGCGTCCGGGAACTTGTGTTCCGGCGCGGCCTCGCCCACGGTCCGTCCCGCGTCGATATTGCGGAAGAACGCGGTCAGGAACTGCTCGTTGACCAATTCCCCGGCCTGATCGCGGGTTTCGACGTGGATGGTGATCGAGCTGCCGTTCTCCCGGCCGGTGAAACCGATCGCCCGGGCGCGCGCGGTGAGCACATCGCCGGGCCGGATCGGACGGTGGAAGTGGAAGTCCTGCTCCCCGTGCAGAACCCGGCCGAAGATGTCCATCGGCGCGACGTCGATGACGGGCACCATCATGGCGTCGAACACCGGCACGATCGCGAACACGGGCGAGGCGATCGTCCCGCTCCGGTGCGCCTCGATCGGATCGTTGGTGGCGGCGGCGTAGTCGGCGATGCGCTCCGCGGTGACCTCGAAGGTCTCCTCGTCGCTCCAGTTGCCCAGTCCGGAATCGTCGAAATCGACCGCGCGCGTGGCGGTTCCGCTCATGCCGTGGCCAGCGCGTCGAGGGCGTCCAGCGACTTCTCCAGTTGCTTGAGCCCGTCCTTCTCCACCGCCTTGCCCAGCGCGCCCTTGATCAGCGCGCCCTCGAAATCGCCGCGGATGGACAGTTCGCTGCCCTCGCCCGCGGGGCTGATGTCGAAGGTGAATTCGACCTTCACTCCGGCCATTCCGGCGGCGGTGAGGGTGAGCGTGGTCGGCGCCTGCACCGCCGCGACGTTCCATTCGAACTTGTTGGCCATGCCCAGCATGACGACCTTGGCGATCAGCTTGGTGCCCGGGGCCAGGGTGGCGGGCGGCTCCTCCATCCAGCGCTCGTGGATGGAGAACCAGTCGCCCCAGGTGTTCGGGTTGCCCACGACCGCCCACAGCGCCTGCGGGTCGGCGGACATCTTCTTGGTGTACTCGATGTGGCCCATGCGATTTCCTCTCTCAGCGGTCCGCGCGCTGGTACGCCGTGACGATCGCCGCGCCGCCCAGTCCGATGTTGTGCTGCAACGCCGCGGTCACGTTCTCGACCTGACGCTTGTCGGCCTGTCCGCGCAGCTGCCAGGTCAGCTCCGAGCACTGCGCCAGACCGGTCGCGCCCAGCGGGTGACCCTTGGAGATGAGCCCGCCGGACGGGTTCACCACCCACCGGCCGCCGTAGGTGGTCGCCCCGTCGTCGACGAGCTTGCCCGCCTCGCCCTCGGCGCACAGGCCCAGCGCCTCGTAGAGCAGCAGTTCGTTGGCGGAGAAGCAGTCGTGCAGCTCGATCACCTGGAAGTCCTCCGCGCCCAGGCCCGACTGCTCGTAAACCCGCCGCGCCGCTTGCACATTCATGTCGTAGCCGACGAGATTCTTGGCGGTCCCGTCGAAGGTGGAGGCGTAGTCGGTGGTCATGGCCTGCCCGACGATCTCCACCGCCTGCCCGGCCAGATCGTGCTCGTCGACGAAGGACTCCGAGGCCAGGATCACCGCGCCGGATCCGTCGGAGGTCGGCGAGCATTGCAGCTTGGTGAGCGGGTCGTAGATCATCCGGGAGTCCAGGATCTCGGCGAGGGTGTACTCGTCCTGGAACTGCGCGTACGGGTTGTGCACGGAATGCCGGTGGTTCTTCAGGCCGATCTTGGCGAAGTGTTCGGCGGTGGTGCCGTAGGTCTTCATGTGCTCGCGCCCGGCCGCGCCGAACATCCAGGGCGCGGGCGGGAAGAGCACCTCGGAGATCTCGGCCAGGGCCATCATGTGCTTGGCCATGGGCTGCTCGCGATCGTCGTAGGTCGCGCCCAGCGAGCCCGGCTGCATCTTCTCGAAGCCCAGGGCGAGCGTGCAGTCGGCCAGGCCGCCCCGAATCGCCTGCGCCGCAAGGTAGAGCGCGGTCGAACCGGTGGAACAGTTGTTGTTGACGTTGACCACCGGGATGCCGGTCATGCCCAGCTCGTAGACCGCGCGCTGACCGGAGGTGGACTCGCCGTAGACGTAGCCGACGTAGGCCTGCTGCACCCGATCGTACGAAATGCCCGCGTCCGCAAGGGCTTTCGTGCCGGACTCGCGGGCCATGTCCGGGTAGTCCCAGTCGCTGCCGTTCTCGTTCTTGCGCCGCCCCGGCTTCTCGAACTTCGTCATGCCGACGCCGACGACGTAGACCTTGTTCGCCATCGAACTCCTCACCTCGGGCCGCGGCCGGATGACGGCGACGGCGCGGACGGTCCGCTGCGGACCGGACGGAAACAAACATACAGAGCTGTATGTAACACTGCAAGAGTCGATCCAGGCCCACTGACAGAATCGCCGTCAATTAGCTGGTCCCGCACATACATCCAGCGTTGTACGGTGTATTGGATTACCCCCGCGAGGGGCTGGTTGGATGGGGCGGTGACCTCCGATTGCTTCCGGCTGATAGAGCCCGTTCCGACCGCCGAGGCCATCCCCAGCTGGGCTCGCCACTTCGCCCATTTCGACTCCGTCGTCGGCTATTCCAGCCTGGGTCATGCCTTCCTGGCGAACCTCGACACCGGCGATTACGCCATCCTGTACCCGTATCGGGCGGGGGCGACGGGCTACGGACCGTTCGTCAGCGTGTGGGAGTTCGCGGATCAGGTGCTCACCGAACCGCGCTTCGCCGACTTCGTGCTACGCCCCGATCACGTCTCGGAGATCTGTGATCGGCTGGGCCCCTTGGCCGCCGGGCAGGTGTACGCGGCCAAGCCGTACCCGTTCCAGGGCGGGAACGAGGCGCCGGACAGTTATCAGTTGGCAGACCTGTGGACGTTCCTCGATCAGGTGGCCGAGGCGCACGGACTGTAGGTCCTAACGCGAGCCGCCGAGTCCCGGCAGGGCCGCGGCCGCGGCGCGACGGAGGTGCGCCGAGGCGCGGTGCCAGCGGCGCAGCGCCCGTTCGGGATCGGGAGACACGAAGTTGGACACCAGGATTCCGCGCAGCGTGTCCATGGCCGTGTAGGCGAAGTCGCGAACCTCCTTGCGCCGCACGTCATCCGGGACCAATTGGGAGACCGCCATCAGCACGGCGTTGTTGACGAACGGTTCGACCTTCTCCAGCGCGGCGGCCAGCACCGGATCCGCGCGACCGGCCACCCACAGTTCCATGGCGGCGATGAACAGCGGCCCCTGATGCAACTCCCACAGGAAATCCAGTGCGGCGCCGAGCGGATCGTCACCCGCGTTGACCCGGCCGAGTTCCTGGATGGCCGCCTCGGTCCGCCGCTGCGCGAGATGACTGATGGCCGCGACGACGAGATCGTTCTTCGAGCCGAAGTGGTGCACCTGCGCCCCGCGCGTCACCCCGGCCCGCTCGGCCACCCGCGGCGTTGTCGTTCCGGCGTAACCGTATTCGACGAGACAGTCGATGGTGGCGTCCAGCAGCCGCACCCGCATCTCACTGCTGCGCTGCTCCTGCGTGCGGCGCTGGGGCCGGGAGGCGGACCTGGTCATTTCCGGGATTGTACGCTTACGTTCAGATCTGAACGGAACTCCGGCGGCCGCACCGGTCACCGCCGTCGTGGCACCACGACCGCCTCGGCGGCCTCGACCATCAGGCGTTCGGCCTCCTGATCCAGTTCCGGATAGGGGTGCCGCCGACGGGCCAGCGACACGGTGACGGTGAACAGCAGCACGCCCGCGATGCCCAGGCCCGCGCCCACGAGAGCCGGTGCGGTGTAACCGAATCCGGCCGCGATGACGACTCCGCCCAGCCACGCGCCCGCCGCGTTGGCCATATTGAGGGCGGCGTGGTTCAGCGCGGCGGCGAGGGTCTGCGCGTCGTGGGCCACGTCCATCAACCGGGTCTGCAGACCGGGGGCCAAGGCGGCTCCGGTCGCGCCGACCAGGAAGGCCCCGATCGCCGCGGTGTACGGATTGTGCGCCGCGGCAACGAAACCCGCGAGCACGACCACCATGGAGATCATGGCGGCGTAGATCGCGAGGTCCACGCCGCGGTCGGCCAGCACGCCGCCGACGATATTGCCCGCGACCATGCCGAGACCGAACAGCGCCAGCACCAGCGGCACGAATCCCAGCGGCAGGTGCGCCACATCGGTGAGCGTGGTGGTGATGTAGGTGTAGACCGCGAACATGCCGCCGAAGCCGATCGCGCCGACCAGCAACGTCAGCACCACCTGCGGGCGGCGCAGCGCGCCGAGTTCGGTGCGCGGATCGGTGACCCGCACGCCGGTCAACTCCGGCACGTACCGCGCGATGGCGAGCACCGTGGCCACCCCGATCAGCGCGACCACCACGTAGGCGTCGCGCCAGCCCAGGTGCTGGCCCAGCCAGGTGGCGGCGGGCACGCCCACCACATTGGCGGCGCTGAGGCCGAGCATCACGGCCGCAACGGCTTTCGCGCGCTGACCGACCGGGGCCAGGGTCGCGGCGGCTAGCGAGGCGACGCCGAAGTAGGCGCCGTGCGGCAGGCCGGAGACGAAGCGCGCGACCAGCAGCGCGTCGAACGTCGGCGCGACGACCGAGGCGGCGTTGCCGAGCGCGAAGGCGGCCATCAACGCGATCAACAGGCGCTTGCGCGGCACCCGGGCGCACAGCGCCGCGATGACCGGGGCGCCGACCACCACCCCGAGGGCGTAGGCCGAGACGGCGTGTCCGGCACTCGGCTCGGACACGTGCACGGCGTGCGCGATATCGGGCAGCAAACCCATGGTGACGAATTCGGTGGTGCCGATACCGAAACCACCGAGCGCCAACGCGAGCATGGCGGGGATGTGCCAGGTGCCGCGCCCGGGCGTGCCGGAGGGGCCGTGCTGGTGGACGGCCGCGGAGGCTGATCGGGTCGATGAGGTCACGCCCCAGGTCAACACAGCGCTTCCCGGGCTTTAAAGCCGGATCTACCGTGATTCCACTCACCGGCCTCCGGTGGTCGCGCCCGGTTCCCGGCGGTCATGATCAACACCCTTGGCGGACAACTGTTTTCGACCGGAAGGAAGTCGCCGTGCCCGGGTCCGAAAGCCGCGAGCTGTCACGGAGATCACGCCGAGGGCAATCCGGACGCAACCGGCAGACCTCGGCAACCGGACGGCCCGCGACACGATACGGGCACCCGCGGCCACCGACCGATCGGCGGGGGCGGGTGCCCGGATGTTCGCCCTACCTCGCGCCACAGCCCAGGCGCGAGGCCGGATCACCGACTCAGCGCTGTTCGCGCGCCAGGTTGGCGTCGAGCACACCGAGGAACTCCTCGGTGGTCAGATAGCCCTGATCGCCGCCGACCAGCAGCGCCAGATCCTTGGTCATCTGGCCGTCCTCGACGGTCTTGATGACCACGTCCTCGAGGGTCTGCGCGAAGCCGATGACCTCGGGGGTGTTGTCCAGCTTGCCGCGATGGGCCAGGCCACGCGTCCACGCGAAGATCGAGGCGATCGGGTTGGTGGAGGTGGGCTTGCCCTGCTGGTGCTGGCGGAAGTGCCGGGTCACCGTGCCGTGCGCGGCCTCGGCCTCGCAGGTCCGGCCGTCCGGGGTGAGCAGCACCGAGGTCATCAGGCCCAGCGAGCCGAAGCCCTGTGCCACGGTGTCGGACTGCACGTCGCCGTCGTAGTTCTTGCACGCCCAGACGTAGCCGCCCTCCCACTTGAGCGCGGAGGCGACCATGTCGTCGATGAGCCGGTGCTCGTAGGTGAGCCCGGCCGCGTCGAACTCGTTCTTGAACTCGGTCTCGTAGATCTCCTGGAACGTGTCCTTGAACATGCCGTCGTAGGCCTTCAGGATCGTGTTCTTGGTGGACATGTAGACCGGGTAGTTCTGCTGCAGGCCGTAGTTCAGCGACGCGCGCGCGAAATCCTCGATGGACTTCTTGAAGTTGTACATGCCCATCACCACGCCGCCGTCCTCGGGGATCTTCACGACCTCGTGGACGATCGGCTCACTGCCGTCCTCGGGGGTGAAGGTGAGGGTGACGGTGCCCGCCTGATGCACCTTGAAGTCCGTGGCCCGGTACTGGTCGCCGAAGGCGTGACGGCCGATGATGATCGGCTTGGTCCAGCCCGGCACCAGGCGCGGAACGTTGGAGATGATGATCGGCGCGCGGAAGATGGTGCCGCCGAGGATGTTGCGGATCGTGCCGTTCGGCGAGCGCCACATCTTCTTGAGACCGAATTCCTTGACGCGGGCCTCGTCGGGGGTGATCGTGGCGCATTTGACGCCCACGCCGTGCTTCTTGATGGCGTTGGCCGCGTCGACGGTCACCTGGTCGTCGGTCTTGTCCCGATATTCGATGCCCAGGTCGTAGTACTCGAGGTTCACATCGAGGTACGGGTGGATCAGCTTGTCCTTGATGAACTGCCAGATGATCCGGGTCATCTCGTCACCGTCGAGTTCGACGACGGTCCCTTCAACCTTGATCTTGGACATGGATCTTCGTGTCCTCCTAGGAAGGTGCTCCCATTGCACGGCCAGGTGAACACGCTTGTGAGCGGACCCCAGCTGTTCAACAGACAACGTATACGCCCCGCGTTGTCCACGGGACTCCTGGTGCTTAACAAGACAAGCGTACTGGTAGCCGTGGGCTCACTTCCAGGGGATGCCCGCCGGTGAGCTCGACCCGAAAACGAGCGCTGCCCCGCCTTCCGTGCGGGAAGGCAGGGCAGCGCGCGAATCGGAACCTCGTCAGACGGCCACGGCCACGGCGTGTTCGTCCCCCTCGAGCAGGTTCTCCGGCTTGTCGCGGATCATCAGCGCGACGATCACGATCGCGGCCGCGAAGAAGCCCGCGCCGATGTAGAAGGCCACGTTGTAGCTGTGGATCGCGGCCCGGGCGACGACATTGTCGATGGTCGGGTGGTTCTCGGCGTACCGCTGGGCGACCTGCACCGAGATGCTGGTCAGCAGGGCCGTGCCGATCGCGCCGCCGACCTGTTGCGCGGCATTGAGCAGCGCGCTGGCCACGCCCGAATCCTCGGCCTCGACCTGATGCAGCGCGGTGGTCTGCATGGACACGAACGTCGCGCCCATGCCCAGGGCGATCAGCGCGATGGCGGGCAGCACGCTGCTGGCGAAGCTGTCGCCGTAGCTCAGCTGGGCCAGGTAGAGCAGTCCGGCGATGCCGAGCACCGAGCCGGCGATCATGAGCGGCCGCGGACCGATGCGGGGCAGCAGCGCGCTCGCCACACCCGCCGAGATCACGATGCCGATCGGGAAGGGCAGGAACGCCACGCCCGCCTTCAGCGAGCTGTAGCCCAGGGTGATCTGCAGGTAGTAGCTCAGGTTGATGAACATCGCGAACATCGCGATCGGCACCAGCAGCGCCACCAGATACGAGCCACCCCGGTTGATCTCGCCCGGAATATGCAGCGGCAGAAGCGGATTCGACGTGCGCCGCTCGATCGCGACGAACACCGCGAGCAGCGCGACACCCGCGATCAGCAGGGCGAGGGTGGTCGAGGCCAGCCAGCCGTCCTCGGCCGCGCGGCTGAAGCCGTAGACCACCGAGATCAGACCGAGGGTGACGGTCACCGCGCCGGGCACGTCGTAGCCGCCGGTGCGCGGGGCGGGCACATCCTTGATCACGAAGGCCAGCGCGCCGACCACGGCCAGCAGCGCGACCGGGGTGTTCACCAGCAGGCACCAGCGCCAGTCGGCGTACTCGGTGAGCGCGCCGCCCGCGATCAGGCCGATCGCCGCTCCGCCCGCGGACACACCCGCGAAAGCGCCGAAGGCCCTTGCCCTTTCGCGCGCCTCGGTGAAGGTGACCGACACCAGTGACAGCGCCGCGGGCGCCAGCACGGCCGCGAACGCGCCCTGCAACGCGCGCCCGGCGAACAGTTCGGCGGCGTTCTGGGCGAGGCCCGCCAGCGCGGAGGCGCCGGCGAAGCCGACCAGGCCCACCAGGAACATCCGGCGGCGACCCAGGTAGTCCGCGAGGCGGCCACCGAGCAGCAACAGGCCGCCGAAGATCAGCGTGTAGGCGGTGAGCATCCACTGCTTGTCGCCGTCGCTGATGTTCAGATCGCGCTGGGCGAACGGCAGCGAGATCGTGACGATGGTGGCGTCGAGAACCACCATGAGCTGGGCCAAGGCGAGCACGCCGAGGGCCCACCACCGGGTCGGGCTCTTGGACCCGGTCGAGGTCTGAGTGGGAGCGAGTTCTGCGGTCCCGGTTTCTGTCATGAGGGGGACTCCTGAGTGGAAGAAGCAGTTCCGTCGCGTCGTTGGAACGTGACAGCAATCCTGTCACCGTCCGCCAAGTGGCGTCAAGAGAAAAATGTCGTAGTGCGACATTTGACGTATCTCGTCACAATAAGAGCCGTTGGCGATAGGATGGGGTCATGCTCGAGTCACCTACCCAGCTCGGCCTCCGGGAGCGCAAGAAGCAGCAGACCCGGCGGCGGATCATCGAGGTGGCGCTGCGCCTGTGCGATGCCCAGGGGTTCGACGCGACCACCGTCGAGCAGATCGCCGATGCCGCCGACGTCTCGCCGCGCACGGTCAACCGGTACTTCGAGCTGAAGGAGGACATCGTCCTCGCGCCCATCGAGGAGATGGGCAGGGTCCTCGGGGCCGAGCTGCGCAAGCAGCCCGTCACGGGCAACGAGCTCGTCGCCCTGCACGACACCTTCCTGACCGTGGTCACCAACAGCCTCGCGGGCGCGGAACCGCCGTTCGAGTGGTTCCAGCAGATGCAGCGGATCACCCGCAGCAGCGCCACCGTGCGCGCCCGCAGTATGGACATCGCCGACACCAAGACCATCGAGATCCATTCCGCTATCGCAGAGCGCATCGGCGCGGACCCCGATTCGCTGACCGTGCGCGTCATCGCGGGCACGTGGAACGCGATCATGCGGGCCGGAATGGAATGCGAGACGCCGTCGATGGACTGCGCCCCGAACGTGTCCGCGGAGGCCAACATTCGCGCCGTCAAGGCGGCCTATGCCGAGTTCATCCAGCATTGCGCGGTACCGATGGCGCAGGCGCGCGGCTAGGCCGCCGAGACCGTCTCGCGTCCGGTTCGGCCGATCCGCTACCATTTTCGAAAGGTCATGAGCGCCAGCGCCAAGCCCCGGCTCGCTGGCCGGCAACCCTCCAGTTGCGGTGGGGTGCTCCGGGTGATGACCGGGCTCCCGAGGGTCGGGAGCAAGCGCGACGATCGAGGAGGTCCCCGCGAATGCGCTGTTGCTGTTGTCGGCTCTCGTCCGATAACACCAGCAAGCCCAGTCCGGCGACCCATAGGAGCAGGCTATGAGTAACCCGACCGTTACCATCGACATCGTGTGTGCCCTTCGGACGGCGGCGGCCCGGTGACCGTGAGTATCGAATCGAGCACCTCGGCGGCCGCGCTGCTTCCCCCGGCCGACGGTCGTCTGGAGACGATCGCCATCGGGGACGTGCGCCTGGAGAGCGGCGCGACGATCCCCGACGTCGAGCTGGCGGTGCAGCGCTGGGGCGAGCTCTCGCCCGACCTGGACAACATCGTGCTGGTCGAGCACGCCCTGACCGGTGATTCGCACGTGGTCGGCGCGCCCGACGCACTGCATCCGCTGCCCGGCTGGTGGGACGGCGTCGTCGGCCCGGGTCTGCCGCTGGACACCGACGAGTGGTGTGTCATCGCCACCAATGTGCTCGGCGGCTGCAAGGGCAGCACCGGGCCCGCGTCCCTCGCCCCCGACGGAAAGCCTTGGGGCTCACGGTTTCCCGAGATCTCCATTCGCGATCAGGTGACCGCCGAGGTGGCGCTGTTCGATCTGCTGGGCGTGTCGCGGCTGGCCGCCGTGGTCGGCGGCTCGATGGGCGGTATGCGGGTACTGGAGTGGATGATCGGCCATCCCAACCGCGTCGGCGCCGCGCTGGTGCTGGCCGTCGGGCCGCGCGCCACCGCCGATCAGATCGGCACCCAGACCACGCAGATCGCCGCCATCAAGGCCGACCCCGATTGGCAGGGCGGCGACTACCACGGCACCGGCCGTCGCCCGACCACCGGCATGGGCATCGCCCGCCGCATCGCGCACCTGACCTACCGCACCGAGTTCGAACTCGACCACCGCTTCGAGAATCACGGTCAGGCCGACGAGGACCCGTGGCACGGCGGCCGCTACGCGGTGCAGAGCTACCTGGAGTACCAGGCGGAGAAGCTCGTACAGCGGTTCGACCCCGCCACCTACGTCCTGCTCACCGAGGCGATGAACCGGCACGACGTCGGCCGCGGCCGCGGTGGGATCGAGGCCGCGCTGGCCGCCACCCCCGTCCCGTGCATCGTCGGCGGCGTCGACTCCGATCGCCTCTACCCGCTGCGCACCCAGCAGGAGCTCGCCGATCTGCTCCCCGGCTGCAAGGAACTCGAGGTGGTCCGTTCCCGCGACGGCCACGACGGCTTCCTCACCGAGACCGAGGCCGTCGGCAAGCTGCTGGCCGAGACGATGGAACTCGCTCGCGCCGCCCGCGATTGACGCTCAGGCCACCCCGAGGCTGCTGATCGTCGCCGCGAGCGCGACGATGCTGCCGCCCAGCAAGGTGTAGGCCCCCACATCGAACGGCCTGCTGCGCACCGCCAACAACCCGACCCGCACGGTCGGCAGGCACAACCGCAACGCGGCCGCGAGCAACGTCGCCCCGCCGATGAAGAACGCCCCGCGCCGCCACCGATCCTGCGCCACGAACACCACGGCCACCACCAGCACGGCCACCACCAGCAGAATCGGCAGATTCGTCCGGAGAAACCGCCCCACCGGCCCGTGCTGATGAGGGTGCGAGTGTTCGAGCGCATCGGTCACGCTGCCATTCTGGCATCAGGGGTCATGCCCGCGGCGAACCGCACGGGACGGCTCGAGATACTGAGGCACGTGCTGCATGTGGTGTTCTTCGAGCCTCGTATTCCGCCCAATACCGGCAATGCCATTCGGCTGGCGGCCGGGACGGGGTGTGAGCTGCACCTGGTGGAGCCGTTGGGGTTCGATCTGTCGGAGCCGAAGTTGCGGCGGGCGGGGTTGGACTACCATGACCTGGCCTCGGTGACCGTGCATGAAAACCTTTCCGCGGCTTATGAATTCATTCGGCCGGAGCGGGTGTACGCGTTCACGGCCAAGGCGACGACGTGGAACACCGATGTCGCGTTCCGCAAGGGCGATGTGCTGTTGTTCGGGCCGGAGCCGACCGGGCTGCCCGAGGAGGTGCTCGCCGATCCGCGCGTGACCGATCAGGTGCGGATCCCCATGTTGCCCGGACGGCGGTCGATGAATCTGTCCAACGCGGCGGCAGTGGCGGTGTACGAGGCGTGGCGGCAGTTGGGGTTCCCGGGCGCGGTGTGACCGCATGTCGGCGGCGAATTGCCACGGATGTGCTGTTAGCGTCGCGCTGTGACGTCGACGACCGACGAGAACGACACGGACGACGGTTCCCGCTGGGAGCACAAGACGTGGGCGGTCCCGCTCGTCATCGCGATGGGGTTGCTGACCCTGCTCGCGCTGTCGTACCTGGGCAGTGTGCTGCATCCACAACGGAATCTGCACGACTTTCCGCTGGCGTTGGTGAACACCGATCGGGGGCCGGAGGGCGCGCGGGTGGCCGAGCAGGTGCGCGCGGCGTTCCCGGCGGGTCGGATCCAGTGGCACGTGGTCGACGCCGCGGAGTCCGATCGGCTGATGTCGGTGGGAAACATCTACGGCGCCATCGTGATTCCCGAGGACTTCAGCGACCGGTTGTCCGCGCTCACCCGGCCCGCGGCGGGCACGGGCACCGCGCCCGGGATCGAACTGCGGACCAATCCGCGCGCGGGGACGACCGCGATCGCGCTCACCACCCAGCTGCTCACGCCCGTACTCACCGAGGTCGACAAGCGCCTGGGCGGGACGACCACCGAACAAGCGCGAGCGAACGGGGTGGTCATGTCGGACGCGGCGCTGGTGACGCTCTCGTCGCCCGCCCAGGTCACCACCACCCAGTTCGCGCCGTTGCCCGAGGGCACGGCCAACGGCATCTCCGCCTTCTACTACACGCTGCTGGTGGTGTTCGCGGGCTTCACCAGCAGCATGCTGATCAATATCGGCGTCGACACCGTCACCCGGGACGACCCCAAGGTGAACCGTTGGCGCGCACTGCTTTTCAAGTGGGCGTTGATCGCGGTCGTGGCCCTGGTGATGGCGGGCTGCTACGAGCTGATCGCCTATTGGCTCGGTATGCCCGTCGATCATCGGCTGACCCTGTTCGGTTTCAGCATGTTCGCCTCGCTCGCGGTGGGGATGACGGCGCTGGCCAATCTGGCGGTGGTCTCGGCGGTGGCCTCCGCGCTGCGGCTGCCGGTGCTGAACAACCTGGGCATGCCGATCAACATGCTCGTGTTCATCGCGCTCGGCCTGCCGTCCTCCGGCGGCATCATGCCGGTGCAGGCGACGCCCCGGTTGTACGGGGCGCTGGCCGAATTCGAGCCCATGCATCAGGTGTTCCTCGGGGTGCGCTCGATCCTGTACTTCGACGCCCGCGCGGCGGCCGGACTCACCCGGGCGCTGGTGATGTGCTCGGTGGGCGTCTGCTTCGCGGTCGTGGTCGGGATGTTGGCGACGCTGGGATACGAACGGCTGCAAGCCCGCTCGTCGACCGCCGAGGAGTGACCGCTCAGTCGCCGATCTCGAAGCGTTTGTACCGCGAGGTCGCCCCGGCGGTGAGCCGCACCCGGCTCTTGGCCACGCCGAAGTGTTCGGCCAGCAGTTCGATCGCCGCTCTGTTGGCCTTCCCCTCCGCGGCGGGCGCCCGGACGTACAGCAGCAGGGTTCCGTCGTCGAGCGTCTCGACGAGCGGGCCCTTCCCGCTGTTGGGTTTGATGGTCGCCCGGACCACGGTCGGCACGCGCGGCTCCTGTCCTCGGTTTCCGACACCGTAGCGTTCACGGCAGTACCCACGGCAGCCGGACGTCGATGACATCGTGAGCCAGCACCCGCGTCTCGGTGGCGCTCGACAGCACCAGGTCACCGGACTGAACCGCGTGCACGCCCTCGGTTCCGGTGTGCTTGACGCGCAGGGTGGCCTGCGGTGTGAGCGATCCGTAGCGGAGGGTGGCGGTGTCGCCACGACGGTCCCACTGGCCGCCGGTGCGGGTCCACACTTCCGTTCCCGTCAGTCGTTCTGGGGCCGTCGGTTCCCACGTCAATCCGGTCGCGATCGCCGTGGCACCGGCCCAGCGCAGATCGGTGATCGCCGAACAGGTGGACTCGACGGGGAGACGTTGCGTGTCGATCCGGCCCTCGGGCAACTGAACCGAGACCAGATGCGCTCTGCCGCAGGTATTTCCGTCGCGAGCGTGTCCGATGAATGCTGCCTCGCGGCCGTCGGACCGGAACGCGCCGGCGACTAGCGGCATATTCACGCCCTCGACGCGGCCCAGCTCGCGCGCGGCGCCGGTGGCGGTGTCGACCTGGAACAGGTGGTTGACGGCCCAGGTCACGCCCGGCGGCGCTTCGGTCAGATCGAGGATCAACCCGTTCGCGTGCGCGGCCAGCAGCTGCGGACCGGACAAGACGTTGCCCGGGGTGAGGGGATCTCGGGGCGGTGGCATCCGAACCTCCTTCGAGACAATCGGTTTCGGCGACGAGAGGTCGGATTCGGCGAATCCGTCGGGCTGCCACCAGCCGACCGAGGCGCCCGCCAAGGGGAAGACCTTGGTGCAGTGGCAGTCGATACGGTGGGACTCCGCTCCGGCGGCCATGTCGAAGGACGTCAGTCCGCCCGCGCCGTCGAGCGCATAGATTCGCGAATTGTCCTGCGTGAAGCCGAATTCGGTGTACGTGCCCCGATGTCGGGCGATGGTCCGTTCCGGGGTGGCCAGCACGAGCTCGCCGCCGCGGACGTAGTAGACGAACGGGTGTCCCCTGGCCTGCGCCATCGTATCGTCACGCACCGAGGCGACGGATTGCGTTGCGGTGGTGCGAGTTTGCCCACCGGCACATCCGGCCGAGAAGGCCACCCCGAACAACACCACCGCCACCGCGCACCGGCGAGGACCGGAGTTTCGGCTCATCGCAGCACCTCCAATGCTCGGTAGTAGTACGCCTCGCGGTCGGCGAGGCCGTGATAACCGCCGTTGATCGCCCGAGTGATCGCCACGAAAACGGCCGCGTCAGCGAGATGGTTGAGGTCGCGGGAACTCCAGTACCACTGGGCTATTCGAAACCCGATATCGGGCCGAGCGGCCAGCTCGGGGTCTCCCTCGAGGTCCAGCCCGAGCGCCGCGCCCGCCTCGCGATAGTTGGCCCGCCCGGTCAACTGGATGGGTCCACGCCCGTGATACCGCGGCCCGTCGCCGGGCTCGGTATTGCCCGCCGCCGGATTGGCCCCATCCGGGTCGTACTGCCGGAAGTATTCGTCATCGCCCAGCTCCTCGAAATATCGCAGCTGCCCACTCTCGTGGGCGAGCTGGGCGAGGAACGCCGCCCGACGCAACCGCGTGGTGATCTCGCCCTCCCACAGGGCCGCATTGAGCGCGGGCAGATACCGCTCGGCCAGATCTGTTGGCAGACCGGGCATGATGGCCGTCAATTGTTCGACACTGATCCCGTCGAGAGGCGGCGGTTCGAGCACCGGCAGGTCCGGCACAGTCGGTTCGCCCTCACCCGCCCCGTCCTCGGTCGGTTGTGTAGCGGCCTGCTCGCTCTCCTCTCCATCCGCAGTGGCACCGGCACAACGTGTTTCGGCCTCTCCGTCCGCACCTTCCCCATCCGGAGCGTCGAGCGACGTCGTTTTCGCCTGCTCCCCGGGCGACGGCAAGGGAGCGTTCTCCCCCTCGCCCGCGACTTCCGTATCCGCGCCATTTGGGGACGGCGTACCCGCCTCGCCCGCAGCCTCCGTGCCCGCGCCATTCGAGGACGGCGTACCCGCCTCGTCCACAGCCGACGGCAAAGGAGGGTTCTCACCCTCGCCCGCAGCCTCCGTGCCCGCGCCATTCAAGGAGGGCGTACCCGCCTGCTCCCCAGCCGCTGGCCAGGGAGCGGTCTCACCCTCGCCCGTATCCGGGACACTCTCGGACGTCGTTCCCGTCTGCTCGCTTGCCGACGGCGAAGGCCCGTTCCCGCTCTTGCGGGGATCGTCGCCATTCGCCCTCTCCGGCAATGCGGGAAAGGCGAAAAGCACTGCGAGCTGGTTCAATTCGTCGAGGGCGGCTCGGATGGTGGCGCGGCCGCGTTCGTCGGCGCGGGCCACGGCCGCGGCGGCCTCGGCGATCACCTCACCCCATTCGCTGGTGAGGTGAACGGTTTCCGCGCTCACGCGCCAGTTCTCGTCGACCACGCATCCGGCGTCCTCCGCGTCGGCGACGTAGTCCAGCAGGACCAGGGCCGTGTGGTGCAGGTCCGACAGCGCTCGCACGCCCGCGTCGCGGAGGACCGCGGCGCGCTCGCAGAGCAGGCGGTTGTGCCGGTGTGTGGTCTCGACGTGGGTGAGGACCGCGTCGAAGGCCGCACCTTGCCAGCCGCCGTCCTCGAGGCGGCGGCATTCGGCGAGGACGATGGTGGACAGCGACTCCAGATCGTTGATGTGCCGGTCGAATTCGGCACGCAGGCGTTCGGCCGCCGCCGAGGCGCGCCACGTGCTGAGCACGGAACGGGGCGGCGTCATGTCCGCACCGCCGTTTCGTCGAGTTCCGCGGCCACCGCGCGATCGAATTGGGTCACGGCGTCGGCGGTTCGGTCCGTGTGCTCGGCCACCCGGCCGAAATGATCGGCGCTGTGCTGCACCAAATTGGCGAGCGTACAGGCCGTTTCACACCAGGCCGGAATCATCGCGCTGCACGGAATCGATTCCGCGACCCGAGCGAGACTTTCCACCGTCCTTTCCGCGGCACCGTCCAAATCCTGAAACGCTTGCCGCGCAACGCATCCGAAGCGGATGACGGCCTCGGCGTCGAGAATACATCTGTTCCGCATGAATCCCCCTAACCGTTCGTTCCCGAGCGACTCGACCACGGTAACCACGCCCGCCGACACCTGTCACGAACGAATATGCAGCCGCACCCTTTATTCGAATCCGCACCCTTTACATGGCTTGCAAGGGGTGCGGATTCGAATAAAGGGTGCGGATTGCAGCGGATTGCAATGGACCTTCCGGTCTGTCGCGCCGGGGCGGTACCCTCGCGAATGGGAGCGGGGAGGCAGGAGCCTCGCACGAGCGGAGAGTGCGCTATGGCAAAGCACGGTGCGTTACTGCTCGGAATGTTGGCGGCGCTGCTGCTGATATTCGCAGGTCCGGCGGCTGCCGGGCCGGTCACCATCCACGACGACTCGAACGTCCTCGACGACGCGAGAGTCACCGACGCGGGCAATGCCGTGCCGGATCCGGTCCAGGTCTTCACCACCGAGGAGCTCGCCGACAACAGCGCGGGCTTCGATCAGAAGGCGCAATCGCATGTCACCGCGCCCAACGACGTGGTGATCGCCATCAACACCAAGTCCAGACATCTGGCCATCCGCACGGGATCCAACTCGCACATCCGCGACACGTCCCCGGCGATCAAGGCGTTCCAGAACGACTTCGGCGGCAACGACTACACCGCCGCGACGGTCGGCGCGCTGAATTCGCTTGCGCAGACGGCGAATCAGCCCGCACCCACCCGGAGCAACCGCGCCACGCCCGCCCCGCAGGCTCAGCACAGTCGCCACAACACCGGCTTCAGCCTGTGGAGCGTGCTGTGCCCGCTGGTGGTCATCGCGCTGGTCGTCGCCGCGGTGGTGGCGCTGTTCCGGCGCCGCGGCCGGGGTGGCGGCGGTCCCTTCACCCGGGGGAACCCGCCCGGCGGCTACGGGCCGGGAGGTTACGGCCCCGGCGGCTACGACCAAGGCTATGGCCCCGGCTACGACCAGGGCTACGGGCCCGGGTACGGCCGCCGCGGGATGAGCCCGGGGATGGCGGGCGGTCTCGGCGCGGCGGCGGGCGCGGTCGGCGGCGGTCTGCTCGGCTACGAGCTGGGCCGGATGGAAGGTCGCGACGAGGAACGCGCGCACGACTACGACCAGCCGCCACCGGATTCCGGCTACGACCAGTCGCCCCAGGAGTGGGGCGGCGGGGGCGGCGACGCCGATTTCGGTGGCGGCGACAGCGGCGGATTCGACGGCGGCGGTGGAGACAGCGGGGGTGGTAGCGGCGACTTCTGAACGCGCTCACCGGAAGTCGCGCGACTTCGACCCCATCCGCAGATCCATGCGCTGAAGATGTTCGGCGACCACGCTGACCACCCCTTCGACGTTCTGGATACGCCCGCGGATCAGCAGAGCCGGTGCGCTCTGAGCGACCCGGCGATAGCGGTGCCACAGCCCCACCGAACAGACGACGTTCACCATGCCGGTCTCGTCCTCCAGATTGATGAAGGTGACCCCGGCCGCGGTGGCGGGCCGCTGCCGATGGGTGACCGCGCCGCCCACCAGCACCTTGGTCCCGTCCGCCACCGCACCGAGGCGGTTCACGGGCACCACACCGAGCGAATTCAGTTGCGGGCGTAGGAATTCGGTGGGGTAGCTGCCCGGCGACACCCCCGTCGCCCAGACGTCGGCCGCCGCCAGCTCCAGCTCACCCATGCCGGGCAGGGCGGGGGCGGTGGTGGCGGCGCCGGTGCCCGGCAGGCGGTCGGCCCGCTCCCCCGCCGCCGCCCCGGCGCCCCACAGCGCCTGGCGGCGGGTCAGGCCCAGGCTGGCGAGCGCACCCGCGGTGGCCAGCGCCTCGGCCTGCGGCACCGTCAGCTCCACCCGACCGGTCAGATCCAAGAAGGAGGTGAAATGCCCGGATTCCCGTGCGGCGACGATCTTCTCGGCCAGTTCGTCGCCGATGTGCCGGATCGCGGCCAACCCGAGCCGCACCTGGGTGCCGCGCTGTTCCAGGGTGGCGTCGGCGAGGCTGTGGTTGACGTCCGGACCGTGGACGACCACCCCGTGCCTGCGCGCGTCGGCCACCAGCGACTGCGGCGAATAGAACCCCATCGGCTGGGCGTTGAGCAGCCCCGCGCAGAACGCCGCCGGATGATGCAGCTTGAACCACGCCGAATAGAACACCAGCGCGGCGAAACTCTGCGAATGGCTTTCCGGGAAGCCGAAATTCGCGAACGCGTACACCTTCTCGTAGATCCGGTCCGCCAGATCGCCGGTGATGCCGTGCAATTCGCGCATACCCCGATAGAACCGCTCCCGCAGCCGTTCCATCTTCTCGGTGGAACGTTTGGAACCCATCGCCCGGCGCAATTGGTCCGCCTCGGCCGCGCTGAAACCGGCGACATCGACGGCCATCTGCATCAACTGCTCCTGGAACAGCGGCACACCCAGCGTGCGCTCGAGCGAATTGCGCAGCGCCTCATGCTCGTAGGTGACCTCCTCCGCGCCGTTGCGGCGGCGGATATAGGGATGCACCGAACCGCCCTGAATCGGTCCGGGCCGGATCAGCGCCACCTCCACGACCAGGTCGTAGAAGGCACGCGGCCGCAGCCGGGGCAGGGTGGCCATCTGCGCGCGCGACTCCACCTGGAACACCCCCACCGAATCCGCCCGCGACAGCATCTCGTAGACGGCCGTCTCCCGCAGATCCAGCTCGAACAGCTCGACTACCTGTCCGGTGTGCTCGCGCACCAGATCGATCATGTAGTGCAGCGCCGAGAGCATGCCCAGGCCGAGCATGTCGAATTTCACCAGACCCGCCGCGGCGCAATCGTCCTTGTCCCACTGCAGGACGCTGCGCCCGGGCATGCGGGCCCACTCGACCGGGCAGACGTCGGCGATGGGCCGATCGCAGATCACCATGCCGCCGGAGTGAATGCCCAGATGCCTCGGCAGTCCCTCGATCTCCCCGGCCAGTTCCAGCACCCGGTCCGGGATGTCGGTGTGCCGCTCGCCCGCCACCCCGGTCCACCGGCTCACCTGTTTGCTCCACGCGTCCTGCTGACCGGGCGAAAACCCCAGGGCCCGTGCGGCATCGCGCACCGCGGACTTCCCCCGATAGGTGATCACATTGGCCACCTGGGCGGCGTATTCGCGGCCGTATTTGGCGTAGACGTGCTGGATCGCCTCCTCGCGCCGATCGGATTCGATGTCGATATCGATATCGGGCGGCCCGTCGCGTTCGGGCGCCAGGAACCGTTCGAACAGCAGATCATTGCTGACCGGATCGACATTGGTGATGCCGATGGCGTAGCAGACCGCGGAATTGGCGGCCGAACCGCGACCCTGGCACAGGATGTCGTTGGCCCGGCAGAACGCGACGATGTCGTGTACCACCAGGAAATAACCGGGGAAGCCGAGATCGGCGATGATCCGCAGCTCGTGATCGATCTGCCGGTACGCCTTGGGGTTTCGCTCCGGCGGGCCGTAGCGGCGGGCCGCGCCCTCGTAGGCGAGCTTGCGCAGCCAGGAATCCTCGTCGTGGTCGTCGGGGAGCTCGAACGGCGGCAGTTCCGGCGCGATGAGTTTCAGGTCGAAGGCGCATTCCCGGGCGAGCGTCACGGCATTGGCCACCGCCTGCGGACAGGTCTCGAACAGCCGGGCCATCTCCGCCCCCGACCGCAGATGCGCCCCGCCCGCGGGGGCCAGCCAGCCGTCCATCTCGTCCAGGCTCTGCCGGGCCCGGATCGCGGCCAGGGCCATGGCCCGGCGGCGGTGCCGGGGCGCGGCGAAATGCGCTGCGGTCGTGGCGATCACGGGCAGGCCCACCCGATCGGCAAGGGCGAGCAGCCGGGCATTGCGTTCGTCGTCGGTCGGGATGCCGTGGTGGGTGAGCTCCACGGTCACGCGGTCGGCGCCGAACCGATCGGTCAGCTCGCGCAACGCCGCCTCGGCCGCGGCGTCACCGCGCTGAAGTGCCTGGCGCACCGGGCCTTTGCGGCAACCGGTGAGGATCTGCCAGTGCCCCCCGGCCGCCTCGGTGAGCCGGTCCAGGTCGTAGCGCAGGATGCCCTTCTCCCCCGCGACCATGTGCGCGGCCGAGATCTCGCGCGACAATCGGCGATAACCCTCCTGCCCGCGCGCCAGCACCAACAGATGCGGGCCCGCGGGATCGGGAACGCCGGTGCGCGGCTCGGAATCGGCGGGCGCCGGTCGACGGGCACGGCCGCGAGGTTCGAGGTGCGCGCTCGCCCGCGCCGCGCTGCCCAGCGACAGTTCCGCGCCGAAGACCGTGGGCAGACCCCATTCGGCCGCCGCCTCGGCGAAGCGCACCACCCCGTAGAACCCGTCGTGATCGGTGAGCGCGAGCGCCTCGAGGCCCAGCCGCACGGCCTCCTCGACCAGATCCTCCGGCTGGCAGGCGCCGTCGAGGAAGCTGTAGGCGGAGTGGGTGTGCAGTTCGGCGTAGGGCACCGTGGGTTCGGTGGGCGGACGCGATCCCGCTCGGTAGGTCCCGCGCTTGCGCGACCAGGCCGGGCTGTCGCCGCCGTCGCCGGGCGGATCGGCGGGACGGCCCGGTCTCCCGGACAGCACCCGTTCCATCTCCGCCCAGGTCGGCGGGCCGTCGCTCCAGCCCATGCACACCTCCGGCATACCGATCGGTTCCTATTTGTCTCGAACATACATTCGAGAATCGAACTGGGGAAGTTCGGTATCCGGACTGTGATCAGCCACATTGGCGAGCGAACTTACTTTGGAGTAAGTTCAGGGCACATCGATCGCATCAAGGGAGAGCGTGATGTCCGAGACCCTCGAATCCGGCGGTTATCGATCCCGTCGGCGCGCCCGCCGGGATCTGACCGGCAGACACGTGCTCATCACGGGAGCCTCCTCCGGGATCGGCCGGGCCGCGGCGATCGCGGTCGCCGAAAAGGGCGCGGTGGTCTTCCTGCTCGCGCGGCGGGGCGAGGAGTTGGCCTCCGTCGTCGAGGAGATCCGGGCCGCCGGCGGCCGGGCCTACGGATACCAGTGCGATGTCACCGATTCCGATTCGGTCGAGCGGACGGTCACGACCGTTCTCGACGAGCACGGCCATGTGGACATGCTGGTCAACAATGCCGGGCGATCGATCCGCCGGGCCGTGCACCGATCCACCGACCGGCTGCACGACTTCGAACGGACCATGGCGGTCAACTACTTTGGGGCCGTGCGGATGACGCTGGCACTGCTGCCGCAGATGCGCGAACGCAAGTTCGGCCACATCGTCAACATCTCCAGCGCCGGGGTGCAGGTCGCGACGCCGCGCTTCGCCGCCTACCTCGCCAGCAAGGCCGCGCTGGACAAGTTCGCGGAGGTCACCGCGGCCGAGATGCTCGCCGACAACGTCACCTTCACCACCATCCACATGCCCTTGGTGCGCACGCCGATGATCGCGCCGAGCGGCCGCCAGGGTCCCTCGGAATCACCGGAGTGGGCGGCCGCCACCATCGTTCGCGCCCTGACCGAGCGCCCCAAGCGCATCGACGTCCCCGTCGGCACCCTGGCCGAATACGGCAGCCTGCTCACCCCGCGCCTCAAGGACGCCATCCTGCACCGCTACTACCGCGCGCTCCCCGACTCCCCCGCCGCCAAGGGCGAGCCCACCTCCGAAACCCCCACGGAATCGCCCGCCCCCGAGCCCCAGGAGAAGCCCCGCCGCCCGGTGTCCACCCCCGCCCGCGTGACCCGCACGGCCCTGCAACGCGCGGCCCGCCTGGTGCCCGGCACCCATTGGTGACAGACGAGCACCACAAGACGAGCAGAGCCACAGCGATGAGCGCGAACTCTTGTGGCCCAAAGGATCTCGCGGCTCCTTTGGTAGGGGCGGCCGCACGTGCGCCGGAGCGGCAGAGCCCCAGCTGAGAGCAAGTAACATGTTGCGGCTCAAGATAACTCGCGGATGTCGTCGACGACGAGCCCGGTGGCCGGTTTCGGTTTGGCGCCGCAGCTGGCCGGGCGGGGCGGGTAGGCGACGGTGTGGACCGTGATGCGCCAGCGGCGGCCGTCGCGGTGGGTGACGGTGGCCGCGCCCGCGAAGGTCGAAGGGTCGCCGGTGGGGGTGGCGTCGGGGGTGGTGGTGACCGTGAGGGCGTCGGCGGGGGCGGAAATGCGGTGGCGGACGGCGATTTCGGCAGCCTGTTCGACCGGGGTGTAGCAGCTGCGGCCGCGAAAACCCTCGAGCGCGAGGTCGTTTCGGTGGGCGGCGGCCACGGCGGCGAGCGCGGCCTCGGGGTCGACGCGGCCGTAGGTGAGGCCGGAGGGGAGCAGCACCAGGGCGGGGGCGAAGCGGTGGCCGCCGGTGTGGGAGCACTCCCAGACCAGGTCCGGGTACTCGGCGGACAGGCGGGCGGCGATGGGGCGGCCGAGCAGGGCGCAGCACTGGTCGCGTTTGCCGTGGGCGCAGACCAGGACCAGCGGATCGGTCACCGGCGCACCGATTTTCGGAGCGGGGCCGTCGAGCAGGCTCAGATCCAGGTCGAGCAGTTGTTTCAGATCGGTGATCTCGAGGCGTTCGCACCACGAGTCGCGGGGGCCGGAGGCGACGAGGAAAACCGTTCGGTCACCGGTGAATTCGTTGCGACCGGGGCGGCGGATCAGGGTCGGGCGCACCCGCGCGGCCTTCAGCCGGGGCGCGAGTTCCGCGGTGATCTCGGGACCGAGGACCTCGTCGCCGATCACATCCCGGCCCCAGGCTCCCGGCTGTTCGACGCACAACCAGCCCGAAACCCGGGTCGCGGTGCCGGGCAGGGGAAGATCCGCCGCCGCCGCCGAACAGAGCATGCCCTCGAAATCGGTCAATGGCCCAGGAACGGCAGGACCGCGGTGGCGAATTCGCCGTAGCGGTCGCGATGGATGCTGTGCCCGCACGCGAACGACTCGACCGCGCAGTCGGCGATGCTGGTGCGCACGATCTCGAGCTTGTCCGGATCGACCATGCCGCCCGGGCCCCCGCACAGCATGAGCGTCGGGGCCGTGATGCCGCGCAACGCTTCCCACCACTCCGGATTGGGTTTGCGGAACTGTTCCAGCGCGGTCCGGGTCATCGAACGGTCGAAGGCCAGCACCGCGCGCGGATGCCGCAGCAGGCTGCTGCTGGCGTGCCACAGTTCCGCGACCGTGGGCATGCGCCGGGTCAGGGCGAGCTGCTCGTCGCCGGAACGCAGCGGCAGCGGCTGTTCCTCGATCACCAGGCGGCGGACCAGGTCGGGCCGCTCGATCGCCACACACGAGACCGCGTACCCGCCCAGCGAATGCCCGACCAGATCGACCTCGGTCAACCCGAGCCGCTCGCACAGCCGCAGCACGTCGGCCCCGAACTCGTCGAAGCGGTAGGACTCGGTGTGGGCGCTGCGGCCGTGGCCGCGCAGATCGGGGACGATCACCCGGCGGCCCAGCCCGAACAGGCGCCGCGCGAAGCGGTCCCAGGTGTGACCGTCGCCGCCCATGCCGTGCACCAACAGCACCGGCACGTCGGAGAGCGGATGCTCGACCGGCGACGGGCCGGAATCGCGATAGGCGATCAGCACGCCGTCCAGCGGCACCCGGGTAACTGTCGATTCCACGAGTTCCCACGATACGGATCGCGTGTCGGCACCGCCGTGGGTTGTGCCCTCCGCCATAGTCCGGGCGTCGCCCACGGCCGTCGCAGTTCGCATACCTCTCTCATCGGGCGATCGGACGCGAACGCAGCGGCCCGCGCGAAAATGGCTGGGCCGTCGCGGCTTCGGCACGCATACTGCCGACATGCCGACCTTCGCCGATTTCGACAGCCGGAACTATCGCACCGTCGACGTCGCCACCGGATACGACGGCTGGGCGCCGACCTACGAGCAGACCGTCATGGACGAGATGGATCTGGCCCTGCTGGACCGGTTGCGCCGACCCGAATGGGGACGGCTGCGCCGGGCCGTGGACCTCGGCTGCGGCACCGGGCGGACCGGCGCGTGGCTGCGCGGCAAGGGCGTCGAGCGGATCGACGGCGTGGATCTGAGCGCGGGCATGCTGGCCCGGGCCCGCGAGCGCGGCGCGCACGACTCGCTCACCCTGGCCGATGTGCGCGACACCGGATTGCCCAGCGGCGCTTACGATCTGGTGATCTGTTCGCTCATCGACGAGCATCTGCCCGAACTCGGTCCGCTGTTCGAGGAGGCGCGACGGCTGGCCGCGCCCGCGGCGACGTTCGTGGCGGTCAGCTATCACCCGCAGTTCATCATGGTGACGGGCATGCCGACGCACTACACCGACGCGACCGGGGAGTCGCTGGCGATCAGTACCCATCTGCACCTGTTCAGCGATCGGGTCAACGCCGGTGTCGCGGCGGGCTGGCGGCTGGTCGAGGCGGCCGAGGCGGTGGTGGACGACGCGTGGCTGGCGGCCAAACCCCGGTGGGCGCGACTGCGCGGACACCCCTTCACGATGGCCCTGACCTGGACTCGACCGTAGTTGTCGGTGCCCAGTGGGATGCTTCGCGGCATGGATTGGAAAATCGAGCTCGTCGCCATCCCGGTCACCGATGTCGACCGCGCCAAGGACTTCTACACCAAGATCGGTTTCAATGCCGACTACGACGAAAGTCCCACGCCCGACATCCGTTTCGTGCAGCTGACCCCGCCGGGCTCGGGCTGTTCGATCTGCATCGGCAGGGGTATCACGCAGGCCGCGCCGGGCAGCGTCGAGGGCATGCAGGTGGTGGTCGCCAGCGCCGAGCAGGCGTACCGGGACCTGGTCGCCGCGGGCGTCGAGGCCACGCCGGTCAAGGACGAGGGCTGGGGACTGTTCACCTACTTCGCCGATCCCGACGGCAACAAGTGGGCCGTGCAGGAACTGCCGAAGAGGTCCTGACGGGCGCGGATGTCATTCGTAGAGGCCCTCGACATGCCAGGTGTCGGCGTAGCCGAGCAGCAGCAGGACGCGGAACTGGCCGTCGAGCATGACCTGGGCCCGGACGGCGCAGTCGCCCGCGCGGTCGCCGGACCACCAGCGCTCGTCCAGCAGCCAGGGTCCGCCCCAGCCGGACACCGGCCACTGCTTGTCGCCCCAGCGCAGGACGGCCGGTTCGGCGGTGAACAGCCCGCGCTCGGTGATCCAGACGGGCGTGCCGTCGTCGGCCTCCAGGGTGACCTCCGGATGATTGCGCAGCACCACGGTCGGCGAGGGTTGAGGCAGTCGGCCCGGCCAGGGCGGTCCCGGGTCGGCCGCGGGCACGAGTTCGTCGCCGAGCGGCACCGAGGTCACCCGTTCGGTGGGGCCGCGGCCGCCGCTCAGCACCCCGATCCGTACGGCCTCGCCGCCCAGCAGTCCTTGGACGCGGACCAGTGCGCGCCGGGCCCGCTCGTCGTCCTCCCCGACGCCGCCCCACAGGCCGAGTTGCAGTGCGCCGGAGGCGACCACCTCCACCGGTTCCAGGCGCAGCAGGACGATGGGGGCGCTCGGGATCGCGGCGGCCGGGGTCGAGCGGCGACGATGTCCGTCGGCCTGCGCTCCTCGGCCCGATCCGGGGCGTCGATCGTCGGGGGCGGGTTCCGCAGACGGTCGGCGCGGGCGCTCGGGACGCAATCTTCCGGGGCGGCGGGAGGATCCGTTTCCTTCCCCCGCCGTATCGGATTCGAAATCCATTGTGGTCGAGTCGGTTTGCCGATCCAGGTCGCCGCGCCGAGGTTCGTCGCGCGGCGTCGTCTCGGGCGCACCGACCCGGTACGGGTCGCGGCGCTGGTGTTCCGATTCGGGGTCGGCCCGGCCGTGGACGCGGCCGAAATCGGCTCCGGGATCCGGGTGCCGTCCCGACAGCGCGCGCTGGGTGAGCCAGCCGTCGAGTTGCCAGCGGATGCGGTCGGCGGTGCCCTCCGGGGTGAGCGGTTCGGCACAGCGCCAGATGCGGGAAAGACGTTCGCCCGCGGCCGTTTCCGCGACCACCGACAGGCGGGTGCAGGCCACGCCCGCGGCGGACAGGCGGTCGTGCAGGCGGGTGGCCAGCAGGCGGCCCGCGAAGGCGGCGGCGTCGACGCGTTCGATCGGCGGATCGCAGGGATATTCGACGATCAGGTCCGGTTCGGGCGGGCGGGCCGAGGGCGGGCGTTCGGATTCGGCGCGGGCGCAGCGGTGCGCGCGGATGGCGTCGGCGCCGAAGCGGGAGGCGACCTCGACCGGGGTGAGCGCGGCGAAGTCGCCGATGCGGCGCAAACCCAAGCGGTGCAACAGGTCCACCAGTTCCTCGCGTTCCGGGGCGGCCAGGCTCGGTTCGAGGGCGAGTTCGGCGACCGGCAGCGGCGCGAGGAACCGCGCCCCCGCGCCGGGTGCGACGAGGGTGGCGCGACGGGCGGCGATCACTGCGGTGGACAACTCGTCGGCGATGCCGATCTGACATTCCACTCCCGTCGCCGCGACGGCGTCGACCAGCCGCTCGGCCGCCGCCTCCTCGGAGCCGAAGAACCGCGCCGCGCCGCGCGCGGACAGCACCAACAGCCCCGGCCGCAGCACCTCCACGCCGGGCACGGTCGCGTCCACGGCCGCCACCACCGGTTCGAACAGCCGCGCGTCCCGATCCGGATCCGACTGCGCCACATGCATATCCGGGCAACGCGCCTGCGCCTCCCGGCGCTTGAGCCCTCGCCGCACCCCCGCCCCACGCGCCACCGCCGAACACGCCACCACCCGATTGGCGTGCAACACCACCACCGGCCGAGTGGGCGGCACATCGGCCACCGCGGCGGCCGCGACGGCAGGCCAATCCGGACACCACACCGCCAACACCCGCGCCCCCGACCGCTTCCGCGTCGGCATGCTCACCTCATCGAAATCCGCTGGAGTGCTGGGGCAATAGGCAACCGAGCCTCTTCATGCGCGCCCTGGAGGGATGGGCGGCCGAACTCTCTCGTACGCACCCCGCGATAAGGCTCGAGCGACAGCCGGAATCCCTCTCGCGAGAGGGCTTGGGCAGTAAGCGGTCTCTCGTGAGCACCACCGTCGGAGGACTCGAGCGGCAACCGACCTCTCATATGCACCCCGCGAGAGGATTCGGGCGGTAGACGACTATCCGCGCTCTCGCGAGAGGGCTCGGATGGTGGCCGAATTCCCTCGTACACGCCGTCCGCGAGGGGATCATGATGCGACATCGCCGACCACTTCCAGTGGTGGGGCCGTAACCTGTTGGGGTGCAATCCATTCCACGCGATCCTCGCGGGGGTGGAGGGTGAGGCGGCCGGTGCGGGGGGAGGTGGAGCGGGTGTGGACGGAGACGTCGAGGTGGATGGTGCGGAGGCAGCCTCGGCCGCGGCCCAGGCCCTCGTATCCGGCGAGCTTGCTGTGCATGCGTAGGGTCGCGCCCGTCCAGGCGCCGCCGGTGACGACGAGGGTGGCGCCCTTGCTGCGGGCGCGGGCGGCCAGGACGCGAGTGCGGCTGGGCGGCACCGAGATTCCGTTCAGGCCGAGTACCACCAGGTCGAGGCCATCCAGCAACACCGCGGCGATCTCGACCGGGTCGGCGCCGGGGTCGGGGATCAGGGCCAGTCTGCCCAGCTGCGCGCCCATCTCGGCCACGGCGAGCAGACCCAGGCGGGGCAGGCCGACGGCCGCGGCATGCCCCCCGGCGGCGGTGACCGCGGCGAGCAGACCGGCCAGCAGGGACGTCGCCCCCGAGTACGACACCACCGATCCCCTGGCCAGGCCGCCCTCGGGCAGCAGCTCGAGCAGCGCGGACGGGACGGGCAACGGCTCCCTGCGCAACTCGTCGGCAGCCGGTACCCGCCCGGCCGTCACCGCACCGCGGGCCGGGATCGCGGCCATGCGCCGGCGCAGCTCGGCCAGCCGCTCCGCGGTCACCGCCTCGGACGAACCCATCTTCGACCACCCAATCCTCTGCCGATGGACTCCCATCGACGCCGGATCCGAAGCCCGTTCAGCACAGATCCAGCTATCGATGTGACTCGAATATACGTTCGACTTGCTCTCAGTAGAACCCCACCCCCCGATCCCGTCAAGGACCGCGCCCGTCGCGCTCGAGTTCCGAAGCAGGCCAGTCAGGATGGTTTTCGGCTATCCTCGCGCCGTGACCGAACGCTCCCGTCCCATCGTCGGCCCCGAATATCTGGTCGCCGGCCGCTACCGCCTGCAGTCGAAGCTCGGCGGAGGCGGCATGGGCGCGGTGTGGCTCGCCCACGATCGGCTGCTCAACCGGGACGTCGCCATCAAGCAGGTGTTGACCACGGCCGGACTCACCGAGCAGGAGGCCACCGAGGTCCGCAACCGGATCATCCACGAGGGCCGGGTCGCGGCGAAGCTGTCGCACGAGCACGCCATCGCGGTCTACGACGTGGTGCTCGAGGCGGGCGAGCCGTGGCTGGTGATGGAGTATCTGCCCTCGCGCAGCGTCGCCAAGGCGATGGCGCTGGTCGAGGCACTGCCGCCGATCGAGGTCGCCCAGATCGGCGCGCAGGTCGCCGACGCGCTCGCGGCCGCGCACGCCGCGGGGATCGTGCATCGCGACATCAAGCCGGGCAACATCCTGGTCGCCGATCGCGGCGCCGAGGTGGGCAAGGTGAAGCTGAGCGACTTCGGCATCTCGAGCGGGGCCGGGGACACCGGCGACGAACCGGAGGACGTCATCACCGGTACGCCCGCGTATCTGCCGCCGGAGGTGGCGCGCGGGATGCGGCCGACCGCGGCGAGCGACGTATTCTCGCTCGGCGCAACGCTTTACACCGCGGTCGAGGGGCAGCCGCCGTACGGTTTCCACGAGGACAACAATGTGACCGTCGAGCGGGCCGCGATGGCGCAGATCATCCCGCCCAGCCGCAGCGGACCGCTCACCGAGGTGCTGCTGCACATGATGGAGCCCGCCCCGCAGCGGCGTCCGAGCATGGCCCAGGCGCGCGACGAGATCCTCACCGCCGTCTTCGGTCCCGGCACCGGGCCCTACATCCTCAACGCTCCGGTGCGCACCGAGGACGGCACGATCCCGGCCTGGGCGGCGCGCAACTCCGCCAGCGGCCTCCGCAGCCCGCACTCCTCACCGCTGCCGCGGCCGCCGCGCGCGATGTCCCCGAGTGCGCCCGCGCCGCAACGGCAATCGAGCGGTGCGCCCAAACTGGGCGGTCTCGGACCCAATGCCGCGCCGCTGGCCATCGCGGTGGGGTTGTTGATCGGGTTGCTGATTCTGATCGTGATTCTCGTCGCGGCGATGTAATCCGTTGTGCCGCAACACCGGCCCTCAGTCGATCCGGCGGCGATGGGCCCAGCGGGTGAGGGCGTTGCGATTGGACTGCTGGGTCTTGCGCAACACGTTGGACGCGTGGGTCTCCACGGTTTTGACCGAGATGAACAGGGTTTCGGCGATCTCGCGGTAGGTGTAGCCGCGGGCGAGCAGGCGCAGCACCTCGAGTTCGCGCGGGGTGAGCGAGTCCAGTTCGGGGTCCAGCGGCGGCTCCGGCGCGGGTGAGCGGCCGGTGAACGAGTCGAGCACGAAACCCGCCAGCCGGGGGCTGAACACCGCGTCCCCGCCCGCGACGCGCCGAATGCCCTCGGCCAGTTCGGGTCCCGAGATGGTCTTGGTGACATAACCCCGCGCGCCCGCCCGGATCACCGCGATCACATCCTCGGCCGCGTCGGACACGCTGAGCGCCAAGCACACCGGCCCCGGACTCTCGATCCCCTGCAACACGGCCACCCCGCCCCCGTCGGGCATGTGCACATCGAGCAACACCACATCCGGCCGCGTCGCCTTGATCCCGGCCACGGCCTCCGCCACACCCCCCGCCTCCCCCACGACCTCCATATCGGCCTCCCGGCTCAACTCGGCCCGCACCCCCGACCGGAAAACCGCATGATCATCGACCAGAAAAACCCGAATACTCACCGCACTCCTCACCTGGACCACCGACATCGTTACCACACCGAGGCACGCCCCCACAGCTTCCCCCACCCCAGCCGCACCCCTTATTCGAATCCGCACCCCCTGCATGGCCATACAACGGGTGCGGATTCGAATAAAGGGTGCGGCTGTACTGGTGTACCTGGGGTCAGGTGGGGGGGTCGGAGTCTTTGCGGGGGAGGGTGATTCGGACTTCGGTGCCTCGGCCGGGGGTGGAGTGGATTTCGGTGGTGCCGCCTCGGCGTTCTATGCGGGTGCGGATGGATTTGGCCAGGCCGCGGCGGTCGGGGGGGATGCGGGTGGGGTCGAAGCCCTTGCCGCGGTCGCGGACGAAGATGCTGACCTGGTGGGGTTCGACCTCGGCGAACAGGTCGATGGTGGGGACGCCGGCGTGTTTGGCGGCGTTGACCAGGGCCTCGCGGGTGGCGCCGAGGAGGGCGGTGAAGTGTTCCTTGGGGAGGCCGATGCCGGTGTCGGCGGGGTCCATCGAGACGTCGCCGACCGTGACGGGGGTGACCTGGACGCCGTGCTGGTCCTCGACCTCGCCGGCGATCGTGCGCAGGGCGGCGGCCAGGCTGGACTGGGCGGGGACGGTGTCCTCGAACAGCCATTTGCGCAATTCGCGTTCCTGGCTGCGGGCCAGGCGGGTGACCTCCTGCGCGTCGTCGGCCTGCCGTTGGATGAGGGCGAGCGTCTGCAGCACCGAATCGTGCAGGTGCGAGGCGATCTCCTCGCGTTCCTCGTTGCGGATGCGGGCGGCGCGTTCGGAATTCAACGCGCGCATCATGCGCAGCCAGAGCGGCACGGTCAGCAGGCCGACGCCGATCAGCGTGACCGCCACCGCGATCAGCGCCGAACCCAGCGAACTCAGATTGATCCGGGCGAGCACGACCACGCCGAGCCCGACCACGATCAGCGTCACCCCGCCCAGGATGCGCGTCCAGGTGAGCACGGTCGGCCGCACCGGCAGCCCGATGATGGAACGTGGTCCCTCGTCGTCGAATTCGCGCCACACCAGGGCCGCACCGATCGCGACCACGATGATCGGGCCGAGCACCCGCGCGGCGGTCCCGCTGAACAGCCAGGTCAGCGACACCGACAACGCCAGCCCGAGCAGCACCATGCCGACCGCCTGCCGCCGCTCGGAGGCGGACGGCGGCGGCGCGTCGCCACCGGCGGGGGTGAAGATCCACAACATGCCGTAGGCGACGATCCCGGCGCCCATGAGCGCGGACAGCAGCACGAAGCCCATCCGCACCTTGAACACGTCGACGCCGAGATGATCGGCGATCCCGCCCGCGACGCCCCCGACGACCCGGCCGCCGGACCGGCGCAGCAACCGCGGGACCGTCGGCGCGGGGGCGGTGATTCCGCGCGCGTCGAACGCGGGCATGGACGGGTACATGCCTCCGATACTGGCACGGCCCGCCGGGCGCCGACCATCCGGAAACACCCCGATCTCCCGGCTCGGGGTGGGCTGGCAGGGCACTCCCGGCTCACTCACAGGAATCCGCCAGCTTCCTCGGTAACGATCTTGCGGGACCGCGTTCGAGGGTGGTCCCCGCACCGCAGGGTGCGCACGATGCGGGATATCAGGAGCGAGATGTACGGCAAGAGCGCGATGATCGCGGCGCTGACGATCGGCGTCGCGGCGGCACCGGCCGCCGCCGCGGAGAAGACGTATTCGGTCCCCGGACTGGACTACACCGTCGGCAACGCCGATCAGACCGCGCACGCCATTCCCGCGGTGAACGGGATGCCGACCAATCGAGAGGTGTTGGTGGACGGCACTTTCTACGGCCGCGCGTCGGCGCCCGCGACCGGCAAGCTGCACGCCGGATACTTCGTGGCCTGTGCCGCGGAGGTGGACGCCACGCTGGCGTTGAAGGTCGGGCTGTCGGGCTATTCGGAGCTGTCGGGGAATCTGTACGTCTCGCCGAGTTCGGTCTCCCCGGGCCTCTACTGGGACGTCGTCGACGGCACCCTCTCCGGCTCGGCGGAGATCGACGCCTCGCTGAAGCCGGGCAAGATCACCGACGTCAAGGTCGCCGACAAGGATCTGCGCGACGACACCACCGGCACCCTCTACAGCCGCGACTTCCGCATCGAGGTGGACAACTGCGTCGGCCCGCTCACCCTGCGGCCCTACACCAGCATCACCGCGGACACGCCCGAGACCAGCGGCACCGGAATGATCCTCGGCGATTCGATCCAGATCGGCTGAGGGCCGGATTCAGGAATCCATTCAGGGTGAACCCCGATGCGGTCGGGCCTGGTCACGGCCACCATGGAGAACATGACGAGAGCGAGCGGGTGGGCCGGGGGCCCCGGCCGAACCGGATTCAACGATCAGCTGCACCAGCTGTGGCGCACGCGGCCCGTCCGGCGCCCGCGGCAGGGCCCGATCGCGGGCGTCGCGGCCGGGTTCGGTCAGCGCTACGGCGTGGATCCCGTGCTCATCCGGGTGGCGTTCGTGGTGTCGACGCTGTTCGGCGGGGCGGGCATCGTGCTGTACCTGGTGGCGTGGCTGCTGCTGCCCGCGGCCGAGGACCAGGTCTCCCCCGCGGAGGGGCTGCTCAACAAGGGGTACAGCGCGCAGTCGCCGACCAAGACGATCGTCTTGATCGTGGCGCTGGCGATCGCGGTCAGCACCATGGGACCGGTCGGGCTCGGCCTGGGCGGGTCGGGGCTGATCAGCCTGGCGCTCATGCTGGCCGGGTGGTGGCTGCTGTTTCTGCGGCAGCCGGAACCGCCGATCGGCTACACCGGGGTGCCCGAGGGCGATATCGCCGCCACGGGGTATCCGGGGACGGCCTTCCCGGGTGGGTCGCCGTGGTCGGCGAGCCAGTACGGGCCCTACACCCGGCTGCCCGACCACTATGAACCCGATCCCTCCGGAAGCGCTGCGGCACAACCGGTTTCGCGTACCGCCCCGACCGAGGTGATCCCACGGGACGAGACCCACGGGTCGAGTACGCCGACGACCGCGATCCCGCGCGACGGGGTCGACCACCCGACCGACGCGGTGCCGGGCGACACGGCCGACGGCTCGACGACGGCGATCCCGCGCGACGAGGCCGATACCCCCACCACGGTGATCCCGCGCGACGGCGGCGACGACACCGATACCGCGAAGCTGCGCCACGACGCCGAGACGATGGTGATGCCGGGAAAAGCGCCCACTGACGAATCCCAAGCGGCGCATCGGGTTTCGTCCGGGACGCCACACGCGCGGACGGTGGATCCGACCCGCTTCGGTCCCACCCCGCCCGGCTGGGATCCGCTCGGTGTCGCGCCGTTGGCGTGGGAGTTGCCCGAGCCCGGTCCCGACCGTCCGGTCGTCGCGCCGCCGACGCCGCGCCGTCCCCGCTCGCGGCTCACGCCCCTGGTGATCGGGCTGGCCATTCTGGCCGCCGCGGCGGCGGGTGCGGTGGCCGCGTCGGGGGTGGAGTGGATGACGCCCGCGCGGATCGGGGCGGTGGCGCTCGCGGTGGTCGGGCTGGGCCTGCTGCTCGGGGCGTTCCTGCGGCGGGGGTGGGGGCTGATGGTGGTGCTGGCGCCGCTGGCCGGATTCGTGATCCTGGCCTCGATGGTGGGGCCCGTCGAATTCGATCGGGGCGCCATGGGCGATCACGAATGGCGGCCCGCCGCAATGGATCAGCTGCTGCCCGCCTACAGCGTGAAGCTGGGTTCGGGAACGCTGGATCTGCGCTCGCTGAATCTGACCGAGGACCGGACGGTGAACGTGCCGGTGCAGATGGGCGACGCGCGGGTGCTGGTGCCGTCGAATATGCGGCTGCACACGATCTGCGTCGCCAAGATGGGTGACGTCCAATGTCCCCCGGCCTACACCGGGCCGCAGACCGGACCCACCCTGACCCTCAATGTCGTCGTCCACGCCGGATCCGCGGAGGTGATTCATGAGTGACAAGTCCGAAACCCGTCGGGGGCCGTCGATTTCGCTGCTGTTGGCCGGGGTGCTGGCGCTCCTGGTGAGCGTGTGGGCCTTCATCGGCCCGTCGGCCTGGCCCGCGAACAGCGCGGTGCCCATCGGCTGGATCGTGGTGGGGGTGGCGATTCTGGTGGGCGTGATCCTGGTGATCTCGCCGCGGAAGAAGGGGTAGGCCGGAACAAGGCGAAAGGGCTCGGATCCGATGAGATCCGAGCCCTTTTCGCGTATCGAGGAATCACCGCATGCGCGTGAAGGTTTCGTAGTGGTCGCCGGTGTACCAGGCCGAACCGTCGCTCCCGGTGATGATGCGTTCCGCATCGCGGTTGTGGCCCGGCTGTTTCCGGTTGACGTCCCATTCCTGATAGCGGATCGCCGCGCCGCCGGAGTCCGTGGCGGGCAGGCGGCCCTCGCGGTTCTTCCAGGTCTCCCCGCCGTGCGTGCCGGGGGCGTCCGACGGCGGCCACTGGCCCGCATCGATCAGGCGCAGCGTGTCCCAGGCGCGCGCGGGGACGGCGTCGGCGACCAGGCGCACCTCGGCGACGCTCGAGGCGACCGCGCCCGGCCCGGCGGACGGGGCGACCAGCAATGCCAGCGCCGCGAACGCGGCCAGCACCACGGCCGCGAAAGACCTGGCCCACAACGACTTCGGCGTACTCTCCAGAACCTTCATCGGCATCCTTCGCAGACGGGAGCCGGTCGCGGGACCGGCCGTGACCACGGGCATTCGATCGTCAACCGTCGCGAACCGAGCTGAATCGGCGCGGCACGGCACGCGTCGCGTCCGTGGCGGGCCGGTGAAATCTGCTGGGCCGCACTCACTCCCACTCGATGGTGCCCGGCGGCTTGGAGGTCACGTCCAGCACCACGCGATTGATCTCGGCGACCTCGTTGGTGATCCGGGTCGAGATGCGTTCGAGCACGTCGTAGGGCAGCCGGGTCCAGTCCGCGGTCATGGCGTCCTCGCTGGAGACCGGGCGCAGCACGATCGGATGCCCGTAGGTGCGGCCGTCGCCCTGCACGCCGACGCTGCGCACCTCGGCCAGCAACACCACCGGACACTGCCAGATCTGCCGGTCGAGCCCGGCCGCGGTGAGTTCCTCGCGGGCGATGGCGTCGGCCTGGCGCAGCGTCTCGAGCCGGTCGTGGGTGACCTCGCCGACGATGCGGATGGCCAGACCCGGCCCCGGGAACGGCTGGCGGGCCACGATCTCCTCGGGCAGGCCCAGCTCCCGGCCGACCGCGCGGACCTCGTCCTTGAACAGCAGCCGCAGCGGCTCGACCAGTTCGAACTCGAGATCCTCGGGCAGGCCGCCGACATTGTGATGGCTCTTGATGTTCGCGGTGCCCGAACCGCCGCCGGACTCGACCACATCGGGATACAGCGTGCCCTGCACCAGATATTCGACCGAGGTCTCCCCCTGATCGCCGACGATCCCGGTGACCGCGTCCTCGAACGAGCGGATGAACTCGCGCCCGATGATCTTGCGCTTCTCCTCGGGATCGGTGACGCCCTTCAGCTCGCCGAGGAATTTGTCCACCGCGTCCACGGTGACCAGCTTGGCTCCCGTCGCGGCGACGAAATCGCGCTGCACCTGCTCGCGCTCGCCCGCGCGCAGCAGGCCGTGATCGACGAACACACAGGTCAGCTTGTCGCCGATGGCCCGCTGCACCAGCGCGGCGGCCACCGCGGAATCCACCCCGCCGGACAGACCGCAGATGGCGTGCCCGTCGCCGACCTGTTCGCGAACCTGCTCGACCAGCGCGTCGGCGATATTGGCGGGCGTCCAGGTGCCCTTGATCCCGGCCATCTCGTGCAGGAACCGGCTCAGCACCTGCTGGCCGTGCGGGGAATGCAGGACCTCCGGGTGGTACTGCACCCCGGCCAGTCGCCGGGCCCGGTCCTCGAAGGCCGCGACCGGCGCGCCGGGCGTGGTGCCGGTGACCTCGAAACCGGTGGGGGCGTCGGTGACCGCGTCGCCGTGGCTCATCCACACCGGCTGGATGGTCGGCAGGCCGCCGTGCAGCAGGCCGCCGTCGATATTGAGTTCGGTGCGGCCGTATTCGCGGGTGCCGGTGTGGGCGACCGTGCCGCCGAGGGCCTGGGCCATCGCCTGGAAGCCGTAGCAGATGCCGAAGACGGGGACGTCCAGATCGAACAGCCGCGCGTCCAGTTTCGGCGCGCCGTCGGCGTAGACGCTGGCCGGGCCGCCGGACAGGATCACCGCGAGCGGTTGGCGCTCGGCGATCTCCTCGACGGTCGCGGTGTGCGGAACCACCTCGGAGTACACGCTGGATTCGCGCACCCGCCGCGCGATCAACTGCGCGTACTGCGCCCCGAAGTCGACGACGAGAACTGGTCGCTGGGTTTCTGCCACCGGGTCAGTCTAATGAGCACGTCAGAGCGCCGCCGATCCGCTCCGCCCCCGCGTGTTAGCGCGCGCGGGCGCCGCGGTGGCCGACCGCGAATCCCGGTGGGCCGCAATGCCGCTGCGCGGCGAACCGGTGGCAGCCGCCCGCTCGGTAACGATCTTGCAGGCCCCCGGCAACCGGACGTGCGCCCGTGCCGGGCCAGCTATCCTCGTGCTCGTGCCATTCGCCCGTGCGATCGACGCCGAAATACATTTCGAGGACAGTGGCGGCAACGGCCCGGTTGTCTTGTTCGGGCACGAATTCTTCATGGACCGAACGATGTTCGCGGCGCAGGCCGCCGCGCTGTCGCCGGAGTTCCGCGTCGTCGCCTGGGACGCCCGCGGGCACGGCCGCACCCGCGACGAGGGTTTGCCGTTCACCTATTGGACCGCGGCCCGCGACGCGTTGACCGTGCTCGATCAGCTCGGCGTCGAACGCGCGGTGCTCGGCGGCATCTCCCAGGGCGGATTCAGCGCGTTGCGGGCCGCGCTGCTCGCCCCCGAGCGGGTCGCGGCGCTGATCCTGATCGCCACCGAGGCGCACGCGCCGGGCCGTCACGAACTCGCGAATTCGCGGCGCTTCCTGGATCTGTGGCACAAGCCCGCCGCCCGCCGGGTGCTGGCGGACCGGCTGGCGCACTGGCTGATCGGCGACGATCCGCGACTTCGCGCGGTGTGGACCGAGCGCTGGCTCGCCCGCGATCCGGCCGACCTCGAGGTGGCCGCGGGCTGTCTGCTCGCCCGCGATTCGGTGCTGGAGCGGTTGTCCGAGATCACCTGCCCCACCTTGGTGATTCATCCGACGGCGGCGGGCGTCTCGCGCGGGCACGCGCGCGAAACCGCGCGGGCACTGCCGAATTCGCGCTATCTCGAGATCGAGGGCGCGCGGCACGCGGTGAACCTGACCCATCCGGATCGGATCAACGCCGCCATCCGCGGCTTCCTGCGCGACGAAGCCGGTTCGCGCGCATCGTGATTCGGGTCAGGCCCGCACGCTCAGGCCGACCCGCTGGAACTCCTTGAGTTCGCAGTATCCGGCCTTGGCCATCGAACGACGCAGGCCGCCAACGAGATTCATCGAACCCCACGGATCGTTGGACGGACCGTAGAGCAACTGCCGCAGGCTGGGCCGCTCCTCCTGCTCGGCGAACTTCAGCAGCGCGCCCCGCGGCACCGACGGATGCGCGGCCGCCGACGGCCAGTACCAGCCGCGGCCGGGCGCCTCCTGGGCCAGCGCGAGCGGCACGCCCAGCATGGCCGCGTCCGCGCCGCAGGCGATGGCCTTGGCCAGCTGACCGGAGGAGACGATGTCGCCGTCGGCGATGACGTGCACGTAGCGGCCGCCGGTCTCGTCGAGATAGTCGCGCCGGGCCGCGGCGGCGTCGGCGATCGCGGTGGCCATCGGCACGCCGATGCCGAGCACCTCGCCGGTGGTGGTCGCGCCCGGGGTCGAACCGTAGCCGACGATCACCCCGGCCGCGCCGGTGCGCATCAGGTGCAGCGCGGTGCGGTGATCGCTGACCCCGCCCGCCACCACGGGGACGTCGAGTTCGGCGATGAAGGTCTTGAGGTTCAGCGGCTCGCCACCGGTCTCGTCGGCACCGCTGACGTGCTCGGCGGAGATGATCGTGCCGTGCACGACCAGCAGATCGATACCGGCCTGCACCAGCGCGGGGGTCAGCGTGCGGGCATTCTGCGGGCTGACGCGCACCGACACCGTCACGCCCGCCGACCGCACCTGGGCCACCGCGGCGGCCAGCAGATCCGGCTGCATGGGCGCGGCGTGCAACTCCTGCAACAGAGCGACGGCGGCCTCGGTGCCCTCCTTCTCGGCGACCTCGACGAGCTGATCGATGCGCGCGGCCACATCGGCGTGCCGGGCCCACAGGCCCTCACCGTTGATGACGCCGAGACCGCCGAGACGGCCCAGTTCCACGGCCAGTTCCGGGGACACCAGCGCGTCGGTCGGATGGGTCACCAGCGGGATGTCGAAGCGGTAGGCGTCCAGCTGCCAGGCCAGCGAGACCTGCTTGGACGAGCGGGTCCGCCGCGAGGGAACGATGTCGACGTCGTCCAGCTCGTAGGTACGCCGGGCGGTCCGGCCCATGCCGATCTCGACCATGTCGCGCACTGGTTGTTCTCCTTACATCTCGTCGGTCGCGCTTGCGACCGCTCGCGGCGGGCACGGCGACGGACCGGTCCCCGCCGAGTGGGACCGGTCCGACAAACCGTCCGGAAGTTTTTCAGCCGCGGCCAGTGTAGTTCGGCGCCTCGACGGTCATCGTGATGTCGTGCGGGTGGCTCTCCTTGAGTCCCGCCGCCGTGATCTGCACGAACTGGGCCTGCTGCAAGTGCGGGATGTTCTGTGAACCGGTGTAGCCCATGGCCGCGCGCAGGCCGCCGACCAGCTGGTGGATCACCTGGTTGACCGGGCCGCGGAACGGCACCCGGCCCTCGATGCCCTCGGGCACGAGCTTGTCCTCGGCGAGCACGTCGTCCTGGAAGTAGCGGTCCTTGGAATAGGACTTGGCCTGCCCGCGACCCTGCATGGCGCCCAGCGAGCCCATGCCGCGGTAGCTCTTGAACTGCTTGCCGTTCACCAGGATCAGATCGCCCGGGGATTCGGCGGTCCCGGCGAGCAGCGAGCCCAGCATCACGGTCGACGCGCCCGCGGCGATGGCCTTGGCGATGTCGCCGGAGTACTGCACGCCGCCGTCGGCGATGACCGGGATGCCCGCGGGCTTGCACACGGCGACGGCCTCGAGGATCGCGGTGATCTGCGGCGCGCCCACCCCGGCGACCACGCGGGTGGTGCAGATCGAGCCGGGGCCCACGCCCACCTTGACCGCGTCGACACCCGCGTCGACCAGCGCGGACGCGCCCGCGCGGGTGGCGACATTGCCGCCGACGACCTGGATGGTGTCGCCCACCTCGGCCTTGAGCTTGGAGACCATCTGCAGCACCTGGACCTGATGGCCGTGCGCGGTGTCGACGATCAGCACGTCCACCCCGGCGTCGCGCAGCGACATCGCGCGCGACCAGGAGTCCTCGCCCACGCCGACCGCGGCGCCGACCAGCAGGCGGCCGTCGCGGTCCTTGGTGGCGTTGGGGTACTGATCGGTCTTGACGAAGTCCTTGACGGTGATGAGACCGCGCAGCCGGCCGTTGCCGTCGACGATGGGCAGCTTCTCCACCTTGTGGCGGCGTAGCAGGCCCAGCGCGGCCTCGGCGGTCACGCCCTCCTGGGCGGTGATCAGCGGGGCCTTGGTCATGACGTCGGCGACGCGGCGGTTCTGATCCACCTCGAAGCGCATGTCCCGGTTGGTGATGATGCCGACCAGCTCGCCCGTCTCGTCGACCACCGGCAACCCCGAGATGCGGTAGCGCGCGCACATGGCGTCGACCTCGGCGAGGGTGTCGGACGGGCGGCAGGTCACCGGGTTGGTGACCATGCCCGCCTCGGACCGCTTCACGGTCTCGACGGCCGAAGCCTGGTCGGCCACCGACAGATTGCGATGCAGTACGCCCATGCCGCCCGCGCGGGCCATGGCGATGGCCATCCGCGCCTCGGTGACGGTGTCCATCGCGGAACTCACCAGCGGCGTGCGCAGGGTGATCTCGCGGGTCAGCAGGCTGGAGGTGTCGACCGTGCTGGGAATGAGATCGGACGCGGCGGGCAACAGCAGGACATCGTCGAACGTCAGGCCGAGCATGGCGATCTTGTTCGGATCGTCACCACCCGTAAGAGGGCGTACGGCTTCGCCCATCACGGGACTAGTCATCGGATCGACCCCTCCTGGACCTCGAAAGCAACGACCCGAGGTGCGGACCCGGATCGCGAACATCTGACGGATTGGCGGAGCCGAAGACAGCTACCCGGCACCTTGTTGTGAACATGGTATCGGCCCCGGATAATTCCGAGCGCGCCGCCTCCGCCCCGCGGAACCCGCCGCGCGCCCCGCGACACACCCGGTTGCCAGGTGTTGCCGACACGCCGAACGGCCGATGTGCGGCGGTACCCGGGCGAATTGCTGCGACAGGCGCGGCAAAATGCCGACAGCGCTGGCGCGGAGGGGGTGGTTCTGCGTACCGTGGGATTGTGCGTGACCATCTACCACCTGGCCTGCCGCCGGATCCGTTCGCCGGAGATCCCTCCGACCCGTCGGCCGCGCTCGATGCCATCGAGCCGGGGGAACCGCTGGATCCTCACGAGCGGCTAGCGGTCGAAGAGGATCTCGCCGACCTCGCGGTCTACGAGGCGCTGCTGGCGCACCGCGGCATCCGCGGACTCGTGGTCAGCTGCGAGGACTGCCGGCAGGATCACTACCACGACTGGGACATGTTGCGCGCCAACCTGCTTCAACTGCTGGTCGACGGCACGGTGCGCCCGCACGAGCCCGCCTACGATCCGCAGCCCGAAGCGTACGTCACATGGGACTACTGCCGCGGCTACGCCGACGCCTCGATGAACGAGGCGCTGCACGGCGACGGGTTCGACGGCTTCGACGCCTGAGGCGCAACGAAAAAACCGATCGCTGGCTGCGATCGGTTGCTGATGTGAAGTTCGTGCTCCCGTCCGCGCGGCCGGAGCGCCTACCCCTAGCGCACGCCGCCCGGCAGGACCCCGCCCGGAACGCTGAACGTGGGCACCGAACCGGTCGGATACACCGGCGGCTGATTCGGCTGGGTCGCCGGACCGGTCGGCCCGGAGGCGCCGGTGCCGCCGCCGGTCCCGGAGCCCCCCGGCACCGACCCGCCGGGGGCGGTTCCGCCCGGATTGGCGATGGTGGTCGGCACCGTGGGTTCCTGGGTCTGCGGCGGCTCGTTGCCCGATCCGGTCGGCGGCGGTTCGGCCGCCGTCGGCGGCACGGTCGGCGGCTGCGAATGCGCCGGGGGCACAGGGGTGTTCGGCTCGGTGCCGGTGCCGCCGCCCGATTCGCCGGGCGCGGTCGCGCTGCGCGGATCGACGGTGCGTCCGGGCGTGCCGCCCACGGTCTGGTCCTTGCTCGGCGGCGTGTTCGGCGCCGTCGACTCGCTCGTGCCGCGCGGCACGACCGGAATCGCCTTCTGCAGATCCGGCGGCAGCTGCGCGATCAGATCGGCGAGCTGCTTCTCCAGCTGGGACTTGCGTGCCGGATCGCTGACCTGGGTCGCGTTCGACTGGGCGCTCTCCAGGGCCTCCTTGGCCTTGGCCGGATCACCCGCCGCCAGAGCGGCTTTCGCCTCGCCCAGCGAATCGTCGGCCCGCTGCGATATCGTGGTCTGCGCCTGTTCGCTGAACACGACCTCCTTGACCCGCCACAGCGGATCACCCGGCTGCGCGTTGTAGGAGAACGCCGTCATACCACCGACGATCAGGGCCAGCGCCGCCGCCGCGCCCATGATCGGACGCACCAGCCGGAGATGTCCGCGGCGATTGCCGTTAACCCTCGCCTGCCGCGCACCGATCTCCTGATTGACCGCCGCGACAATGGTGTCCAGACTCGGTCCGGCCGGCATCGGGGCCTCGACGAGCTCGGCCCGCCAGTTCGCGAGCAGACTCGCGAGCTGGAACTCCTCGGCACTGTCGGTCGCCACGGGTCCATCGCCGGCGATGGCGTCGATGAGCGCATCGTCGCGGCGGACCGCGGCGATGTCGACCGGTCCGGTGTCACCGGATGCCTCGGCATAGGGATCGCTGTTCTGCGATCCACGCCGCGCCTTCCAGTCGCCCCGACCGCGCTCGCCATCCCTAGCCATACATTTCACCTGCCCTCGCCACTTGTGACTTGAGTTTCGCGAGCGCCCGATGCTGGGCCACTCGTATAGCACCGGCCGTACTGCCCACGGCAAGTGCTGTTTCTTCTGCTGACAGACCCATGACCAAACGCAGGATCAGGATCTCTCGATGCTTCTCCGGAAGTGTCGCCAGCAGTGAGTTCATCTGCCGGCTCGTTTCGGATTCGAGAGCGCGCTGTTCCGGCCCTTGGTCGGTGGATATGACATCTGGTACTTCGGCCATCGCGTCCGCCTTGTTACGGGCGGCGTTGCGATGAGCGTCGGCGACCTTGTGCGAAGCGATCCCGTACACGAATGCCATGAACGGCCGCCCCTGGTCCTGATAACGAGGCAGGGCGGTCATCACAGCCAAACAGACCTCCTGCGCAACGTCGTCCGCGGAGAGCTGCCCACGCTCCGCGGAACCGATCCGCGCGCGGCAGTAGCGAACCACCAGCGGGCGGATGATCTCCAGTACCTGGGCTAAAGCCGAACGATCGCCTTGCGCTGCGTCAGCGACGGCGGCGTCCAACTCCTCGCCCGTGTGCGTCATCGTCAGAGAGATTCCCGGCGTTACAAGTGGCACGGTCGGTGATGACCGGTGCTTCCGCCCGGTCCGGCGGAACGGGTCCAACAATAGCGGCTTCGATGCTCGAGTTCGGCAACACCTGCGATCACAACTCGGCGAGATCCTCCGTCCCCGTGCGCAACACGCCGCCGTACCGGGCCAGAGCCGCCGCCAGCTGCGCCGATTCCGCCGCGGCCGAACTGTCGGGCGACAGCCCCGAGCGCAACATCGCGCACGCCCATGCCAACGGGAGCAGCCCGTGCTCGCGGGTGCGGTCGGCCACGTCCGCGGCGAGCGCGCGGGCGCGGTCGAGTTCCCCCGCGGCCGCGGTCGCCGCGGCGAGCAGTAGGCGGGACTTGACGCGGTGCCGGACCGAGGGCCCGGCGTCGGCGAGTTCGACCGCCCGCTCCGCCCGCACGCGAGCGGGCTCGGGCGCGAGTCCGGGTGCGGCGAGCGCGGTTTCGGCCGCCACCCAATGCCAGCGCACCCGCGAACGCCAGCGGTCCGGCGAATCACTCAGAATTTTCTGGCAACGTTCCAGCAGCCGGTTCGCGAGGGCCGGACGGGCCGTGCCGAGCGCGTCCGCGGCCAGTCCGGTCAACGCGTCGCAAACCGCTTCGGCCCGATCGGGATCGGCCTCGTCGCCGAGCCCGGCCGAGCCGCCGACCGCCAGCGCGAGCGCGCGGCCGTCGAGTGCGGAAGCCCGTGCGTGCCAACCCATTTGGCGCAGCAGCGACGCCTCGGTGCTGGTCGCGAGGGAGGCGAGCACCGGATCGCGGGTGTCGATCCGGACCGCGCGCAGCCGGGCGCGGGCGGCGGCGTATCGGCCCTGACCACCCAGGACGACCGCGCACAGCCAGGCGTCGACGGCGTCATCGATCGGCGGCAACTCGGCAGCACCGAGACCCGGCCGGGCCCCGAACGCCGCGTCGGCGAACACCGTGTTTCCTCTGGACAGCAGCCCGCCCGGCGCTTTCCGCGACTCGTTCACGGCCCGCACTCTAGCGAGCCCGCCGCGGGGTTGGCACGAACATCCGGCAACCGGTCAGCGCCCCGAAAGCCGCGGCGGTGTTTCCATCACGTAAATCTGTCGTGGGCTATCACTCAGCACGAGGCTTAAGAATTCGTATGCTTTTCGGATAATTAACCTGGAGGCCTCGGCGCGGCCATCTACGGCTCGCCCCGATTGGCCGCATCGATGCGTTCCCACGCATACCACGCCGACACCGGCCCGGGGCGCGGTTGGCACTTCTATCTGGAAAAATGTGTCGTGAACTGGGATTACCCCACGGATCACCGAACCCGGGCGCGACGGGGAGAAACCGGCCAACAGATCAGTATCACCAGCCGGGGTCCGGAAGTAAATAGCATGCAGGTTAAATCTGGGGTCTGCGGCTATTTCGATCGACGAAGGAGAAACTATTGACTCCATTTCGTCGTGCGTCCTAACGTACGTCATCGCCGTGGTTGGCGCCGCTCGAAATCAGGGCGACCACGAACTGCGATCACCGGACCTCCGGTGACAACGGTCCGAGCCCGATCTCGGCGGATCCACATCCGACCGCGCCCGTGCCCGGACAGACCGCTGCTGACAAAGCATCGCTCGACAACGCCGACGAGCTCGCACCACAAGGAGTTCTCATGCCCATGCCCACCCATCTCCCTGGTCCGAATGCCGACGTCTGGGACTGGCAGATGCGCGGTTCCTGCCGCGGGGTGGACTCGTCGGTGTTCTTCCATCCCGACGGCGAGCGCGGCCGGGCCCGCGCCCAGCGCGAGTTGCGCGCCAAGGAGATCTGCCGGACCTGCCCGGTGCTCATGCAGTGCCGCAGCCACGCCCTCAAGGTCAGTGAGCCGTACGGCATCTGGGGCGGAATGTCGGAGACCGAACGCGAGATGCACGCCCGGCGCAGCCGCCGTCGCATGACCGTCTGACCCGCGGCATCGTCGCCGTTCGGAAATTCGTCACCGCCGCGGGCCATCCATGGACCCGGGCGCGCCGAATGCCTAGCAAACACCCGGCCAATGTTGCGAGGCCAGTGGCCTCGCCCACCTGTCGCCGCGTTTTCGGACTTCCGCGTGTCTCGGCGTGTCCTGGACAAATGCCGAGGGGACGTTTCGGATATGTCCGAAAACGTCTGAGCGCCAGGCAGTTTGCCGATACCCCAGCCGAGAGGAGGTCATAGCGGCACGCTAGGTTGGTGGCCGATGACACAGAATGGAGCGTTGTGACAACGCGGCCGCCGGCCGCAGAGGGCGACTCGTTCCAGGAGCAAGTCGGGGCGAGCCTGGACTCCGCGGTGACGGCACGCGCAGCCGAGAGCATCGAACTCGCCGAACTGCTAGCGCGGTGCGGACGAGGCGACCAGCACGCCTTCGCCGAGCTGTACGACCGTACCAGTGCTCGGGTGTTCGGCCTGGTCCTTCGCGTCCTACACGACCCCGGTTACGCCGAGGAGACCACGCAGGAGGTCTACCTCCAGATCTGGCGTACCGCAGCCAATTTCGACCCGGCGAAGGGTTCGGCGGTCACCTGGCTCATGACGCTCGCCCACCGGCGGGCGGTCGATCGCGTGCGCGCGGAGCAGGCCCATGCCCAACGCGAGATCGCTTACGGAGCGACCGGACTGGGTAACGAATTCGACGAGGTCACCGAAGAAGTGGGGCGACGGCTCGAACAGCAGGCGGTGCTGGCCGGGCTGGCGACACTGACCGAAACGCAGCGCGAGGCGATTTCGCTGGCCTATTTCGGCGGACGCACCTATGCCGAGGTCGCCGCCTATCTGGGCGTAGGGTTACCGACTGTCAAGTCTCGTATTCGCGACGGATTGACACGACTCAAGAAGAGTTTGGGAGTGACGTGAGATGAACGAAAGCCAGATCGATCTCGCGCACACGGTCGCGCTCGGATCGATCGGCGACGAGGACCAGCGCGCGGTGCGGGAGCTACTCGACAGCTCGGATCCGGCCCTGCGCGCCGCTTTCACCGAGGAAGTGCAGCAGACCAGGGACGCGCTCGCCGAATTCGCCTCGGCGGCGGCGACCGCCCCGCCCGCGTCACTGCGTGATCGATTGCTCGCCGCGATTGCCGAAGACCTGCCCGCCAACCGCTCGCCGCACCCGTGCGGATCCAATCACCGCGGGAATTCCGCGACCAACCACTGAACGCTCCGAGAACACCACGGGCCGTTCGCATCCCGGATGCGAACGGCCCGTGTCGTCGTGGTCGGCTCAGTGCGCGTGACCGTGATGGTGGTCGTGCTCGTCCTCCTCGGCGGGCTTGTCGACCACCGCGCTCTCGGTGGTGAGCACCATCCGCGCCACGGAGACGGCGTTGAGGACCGCCGACCGGGTGACCTTGACCGGGTCCACCACGCCATCGGTGATCAGATCGCCGTAGGTCAGGGTGGCGGCGTTGAAGCCGTCCTTGCCCTCGCCGACCTTGCTCACCACGACGGCGCCGTCGACGCCGGCGTTGCTGGCGATCCAGTACAGCGGCGCCTGCAGGGCCCGCCGCACCACGTCCACGCCGACGGCCTGATCGCCGCTGAGCGACTGCGCCAGCTCGGTCAGCTTGGCCGCCGCCTGCACGAGCGCGGTGCCGCCGCCGGGCACGATGCCCTCCTCGACCGCGGCCTTGGCCGCGCTGACCGCGTCCTCGACGCGGTACTTGCGCTCCTTGAGCGCGGTCTCGGTGGCCGCGCCGACCTTGATGACCGCGACGCCGCCGGACAGCTTGGCCAGCCGCTCCTCGAGCTTCTCGCGGTCCCAGTCGGAGTCGGTGGCCTCGATCTCGGCCCGCAGCTGGGCGATGCGCGCGTCGATGGCCTCCTGGGTGCCCGCGCCCTCGACGATCGTGGTGTCGTCCTTGCCGACCACCACGCGCCGGGCCCGGCCCAGCTGGTCGAGGGTGGCCTCGCGCAGGGTGATGCCCAGATCCGGCTCGATCACCGTGCCGCCGGTGACGACGGCGAGGTCCTGCAGGAACGCCTTGCGGCGGTCGCCGAAGAACGGCGCCTTGACCGCGATCACCTTGATGGTCTTGCGAATCGCGTTGACCACCAACGTGGACAGCGCCTCGCCCTCGATGTCCTCGGCGATGATCAGGACCGGCTTACCGGACTCGGCGATCTTCTCCAGCAGCGGCAGGAAGTCCGGCAGCGAGGAGATCTTCTCCCGGTGCAGCAGGACGTAGGTGTCCTCGAGGACGGCCTCCTGCTTGTCCGGGTCGGTGACGAAATACGCCGAGAGGTAACCCTTGTCGAACTGCACGCCCTCGGTGACGGCGAGTTCGGTGTGCAGCGTGGAGGATTCCTCCACCGTCACCACGCCGTCCTTGCCGACGACGGTCAGCGCCTTGCCGACCATCTCGCCGATCTCGGGGTCGCGCGAGGAGACCGTGGCGACCTGCGCGATGGCCTGCTCGCCGGAGACCGGCTTCGCGGCGGCCAGCAGCGCCTGGGAGACCGCGTCGGCGGCCTTGCTCATGCCCTGGCCGAGGGCGATCGGGTTGGCGCCCGCGGCGATGTTCTTCAGGCCGCCCTTGATCAGCGCCTGCGCCAGCACGGTCGCGGTGGTGGTGCCGTCGCCGGCGACGTCGTTGGTCTTGGTGGCGACGCTCTTGACCAGCTGCGCGCCCAGGTTCTCGAACGGATCCTCGAGGTCGATGTCACGCGCGATGGTGACGCCGTCGTTGGTGACCGTCGGGCCGCCGAAGGCCTTGGCCAGCACGACATGTCGGCCGCGCGGGCCGAGCGTGACCTTGACGGCGTCGGCGAGCTTGTCGACGCCGCGCTCCATCGCCCGACGAGCCTTCTCGTCGAACTCGATCTGCTTTGCCATGTGTGGATTCCTTTGTGGGGGTTGACGCGAACTGCCCCGATGCCCCACGTGGGGACACCGGGGCAGGGCCGGGTTACGGCGCGATCACTTGTCGACGACGGCCAGCAGGTCGCGCGCGGACAGGATCAGGTACTCCTCGCCGTTGTACTTGATCTCGGTGCCGCCGTACTTGCTGTAGATGACGGTGTCGCCTTCCTTCACATCCAGCGGAATGCGCTTCTCGCCCTCGTCGTCCCACCGGCCCGGACCGACGGCGATGACGGTGCCCTCCTGGGGCTTCTCCTTCGCCGTGTCGGGAATGACCAGGCCGGAGGCGGTCGTCGTCTCGGCCTCGTTGGCCTGGACGAGGATCTTGTCCTCGAGCGGCTTGATGTTCACGCTCGCCACGTTGAGCCCTCCACTTTCAGGGGATTCGGTCGTCCGGGGCCGTTCCCCGGACTCACGGTTCGGTCATGGTGTTGACCCTGGGCATAGCCCCGTCGTCGCGGGTGCCGGGACCCCTGCTCAGTAGTCAAGCTGGCATCTGAGCACAACCAGTGCCACCTAGCACTCTATACAGGAGAGTGCCAGCGCTCAAGGGCGGGTAGTGCTGGAGATCGGGGACCGCTCAACGGTAGCGGGATGTGCATCCGACCAGTTCGGCGCGGGTGCGCGAAAAGGCAATGGCGCAAACGCGACACGCCTTCGGTACGTAGCAATTGATCTCGAAAAACTGTAACGTTCGGATAACGGATTGTGACACTATGGACGCGGCTCCTGTGATGTCGCGCCCCCGCGCCTCGTCACGCCGCCCGCCGAGCACTTGACAACTGCTTCACCCCACGCGCGACACCCCTCGCGCATGCCTGAGACGAGAGCAAGACCGCTAGTGAGCTCCGGATCCGCTGCTCGGGCCTTCCGCCGACAACGCGGAGGTTCGTGCTGTCCGTTCGGGATGGTCGGCGACACCGTGACCATCCGCTCGAAGGGAGGTGAACATGCGAACATCCCTCGGCATCTCCGCCGGGAACGAGGTGGTGTGCTCGGCCCTGGTCGGCACGTCGCCCAATGGCACCCAGAGTTTCGATTATCGAGTCGTCACGGCGGACATGGCGCATTCGGATCTCGGTGAGCTCGTGGTGTCGTCGATCGAGTTGATGACCACCCAGATGCCCCGCGAATTCCTGTACCCGGTGGCGACCCACAGCGGAATTCCGTTGTCCCGCACCGATGCCGCGACCGGTGGCCCCGCCGCGATCGCGGTGGCCTACCGCGACCGTGAGCAGGCGGTCGCCATCCGCGCGGCCATCGGCAGGCAGCGCCGCGATGTGCAGCTGATCCCGGAATCGACTGCGGCGCTTACCTATCTGCGGCACACCGGCCTGCTCGACCGCTACGACACGGTGGCCGTGATCGACCTCGGCGCGTCCGGGATGAGCGTCACCGTGGCCGATCTCGTCGACGACACCGTGCTGCGCTGCGAGCGCACCCCGGCGATCAGCGGCGACGCCGTCGACGAGCTGATCTACCACCACCTGCTCGACTGTCACTTCGCCCGGCGCGGCACCCGGCCCAACCGCAACACGCTGATCAACCGCAGCCGCGTCGCCAAGGAGCATCTGTCCATCGCGCCCGCGGTCACCATCGATCACGTTGCGGGACAACCGCTCAAGCTGACCCGCGCCGACTTCGAGGAGCTGATCGCCGATCTGCTGCACGAGGCCGCCCTGTTCGCGTCGGCGGTGTTCACCCGCGCGCCCAAGGAGCCGCAGGCGGTCGCGGTCATCGGCGGCGGCGCGAACATCCCGGCCGTGGTCGCTCGCCTGGACAAGTTGCTGGAGCCGCGCGTGTACAGCGTGTCCGAGCCGGAGGCGGTGATCGCGAAAGGCGCTGCGCTGATCGCGGATTCGGCCCAGCCCTCGGCCCTGCCCGCGATCGGGCTGGGCAACGAGGGGTCCACCGGCACCTTCACCAAACTCGTCGGCACGCTGGCGGGCGCGGTCGTGGTGGTGGGCCTGGTCGTCGGCTACGGCGTCAAGGAACTGGTGCCCGCCGCCAACCACGACGTCACCCCGGCCGGTACCACCGACACCGGTCAGCTCACCCCGTCGGCGGTGCCGTCCCCGACCTCCAGCGCGCCGACGTCGACCACGACACCCGGCCCGAGCCCGACGCCGAGCCCGAGCGGCCGCCCGGCCGAATCCGGTACGACGCCGGCCACGACGCCCGGCGGCACCGGCCGCCCACCGACCACGATCGCCCCACCCCTGCGCCCCGACCCGAATCTCCCGCAGATCCCGCTGCCGGATCTCCCCCGGCTCCTGGGCCCGATGCTCGGCACCGCCCTCCAGGACGGTCCGACACCCCGGCCCAATGCCCAACGGGCGCAGATCCTTCCGCAGTACCACCCCGGATCCGCCATCGAACCAGTGGTCGTCCCGGCACCCTGACGGGCACGGTCAAGGGATTCGACCTGTCGGTCCCGGTCGCCTCGACAGGCACGGTCCGAGTCCCCTTGCCGGGAACCGTCAGCGGATCTGGCTGGTCGACACCGGCAGCCCCGGGTCGGTGGCCACGGTCAGCGGGGAGGGCTTGGCGCCGCCCGCTATCACGTGGGCGCCCAGGGTCGCGATCATGACGCCGTTGTCGGTGCACAGCCGGGGCTTGGGCACCCGCAGGGTCAAACCGGCCGCCGCGCATCGTTGTTCGGCCATCGAGCGGATACGGGAGTTCGCCGTCGCGCCGCCGCCGAGCACCAGCGTGTCCACGCCGACGTCGCGGGCCGCGCGGACCGCCTTCATGGTGAGCACATCCGCGACCGCCTCCTGGAACGACGCCGCGATATCCGGGATCGGCAGCTCACCGCCGTCCTTGTGAATGCCCTCCACATAGCGTGCCACCGCGGTCTTCAGCCCGGAGAAGGAGAAGTCGTAGCGCGGGTCGCGGGGACCGGTCATACCGCGCGGGAACGCGATCGCCCGCGGATCCCCGTGCGCCGCGGCGGCATCCAGGGCCGGACCGCCCGGAAAGCCCAGCCCCAGCAGCCGCGCCACCTTGTCGAACGCCTCCCCCGCCGCGTCGTCCACGGTGCTGCCCAACTCCACGATGGGCTCGGCGAGATCGGTGACCCGCAACAGATGCGTGTGCCCGCCGGAGACCAGCAGCGCCACGCACGGCGGCATCGGACCGTGCTCGAGGGTGTCGACGGCGACGTGGCCGCCCAGATGGTTCAGCGCGTACAGCGGCAGATCCCACGCCGCCGCATAGGCTTTCGCGGCCGCGACCCCGACCAGCAGCGCCCCGGCCAGCCCGGGCCCGATGGTCACCGCGATCGCGTCGGGCCGCGCCACGCCCGCGGCGGCCAACGCCCGCCGCATGGCCGGAACGATCGCCTCGAGATGCGCGCGCGACGCGATCTCCGGCACCACACCCCCGAACCGCGCGTGCTCGGCCACACTCGAGGCGACCTCGTCGGCGAGCAACTCACAGGTCCCGTCGGCACGATGCCGAACGATGCCGACTCCCGTTTCGTCACAGGAGCTTTCGATACCCAGCACGATCATGACAACACCCCGGTGTGCTGGCCCGTGCGCGCCGGGCGGCGCATGGTGAACGCGTCGGCGCCGCTGGGCTGGTAGTAGTTCTTCCGCAGGCCGATGATGTGGAAACCGTGCTTCTCGTAGAGCGCGATGGCCCCGGCGTTGTCGGTGCGGACCTCCAGGAACACCGGGCCGCCGCGTTCCTCGGCCGCGGCCAGCAGGGCGCGCAGCAGCAGTGTGCCGACGCCCGCGCGGTGCCGCAGCGGATCCACGCCGATCGTGTGCACCTCGGCCTCGGGATGCTCCCCGGTGCCCAGCAGCGCGACCCCGGCGTAGCCGAGCAGGTGGCCGGATTCGTCGCGCGCGACGACGTAACGATTGTGCGGGGCGGCCAATTCCGAGTGGAAGGCCACCGCGGGCCACGGATCATCCTCGGGGAACAGCAGTTTCTCGAGTTCCACGCAACGCTCGACATCGGTCGGGCCCATCGGTTCGATACGCACGCCCACCCCGGTCCGCTCGCTCATCGCACCGCCTGATAGCTGCGTTCCACCGCGTCGGGGCGGCGCAGATACAACGGCGCCAGGGCCTCGGGCGCGACCCCGGCCAGCAGATCCGAGGCCGCGCACGCGACCAGTCCCGCCGGGGACGGGGTCTCGTCGGGCAGCACGGGCAGGTCGAAAAGGTCGACGTGCGAGGCGGATCCGGCGATCACGGTGGCGTCGCCGGAATCGAGCTCGTTGGGTTTGCACACATCCGGCCCCTCGATCCGGCCGCCGCGACGGTAGCGGGCCCAGTACACCTCGCGGCGCCGCGCGTCGGTGACGACCAGCAGTTCGGCGTCCGCATCGGAGATCTCGCGCCACGCGTCGGCGGCGATGGCGTCGAGACTGCACACGCCGTGCACGGGCAGGCCGAGCGCGTCACCGAACGCGGCGGCGGTGGCCATCCCGACCCGCAACCCGGTGAACGGACCCGGGCCGACGCCGACGACGACGGCGTCGAGTTCGGTCCGCGGCCGCCCGGCCGCCTCCAGACAGGCGAGGATCTGGGGCGTGAGCACCTCGTTGTGGGCCTTCGCGTCCACGGTAACCCGGGAGGCGAGGGTTTCGAGGGCATCGTGCTCCAGATTCACCAGTCCGGCCGTAACGGCGGGTGTCGCGGTGTCGACGGCGAGTACAAGCATGATTGGCTTCACGATACCGGTTGGTCACCCGACCGACGGCAACCGGTGAACTCAGGCGCGGCCGAGCCATTCCCAGGTGGCGGTGCGCACCTCGGAGTCGGGTTCGCGACGCAGCCGGACCAGCAGATGCCGATCGGTGAGATGCTCCACCACGCCCAGCCCCCATTCCACGACCACGACCGCGTCGTCGAGTTCGGTGTCCAGATCGAGCGCGTCGAGTTCGCCGAGATCCCCGCCGAGCCGGTACGCGTCCACGTGCACCAGCGCGACCGCACCCGGCTGCGGACCCGGCCGGTGCTGGCGGGCGATGATGAACGTCGGCGAACTGACCCGCCCCTGCACGCCGAGCCCGGCCGCGATTCCCCGGGTCAGGGCGGTCTTGCCCGCGCCGAGCGGTCCGTCGAGCACGACCAGATCGCCGGGCCGCAGTGTCGCGGCGAGTTCGCGACCCAGCTCCTCGGTGTCGGTGACCGTGGGCAGGATCCGTTGTTCAGCCATGCGCGGCCTTCCGCCGGGCGCGTCGCCCCAAAGCGCCGCTGCGGACCAGCAGCCGGTCGAGGGCCGCGTTCACCAGATCCGGATATTGCAGCTGCACCATGTGGGCGGCGTCGGTGACCCGGACCAGATCGGCGTCAGGCAATTGCCGGGCCAGGGCGAGCGAGTTGCGGAACGGGATGACCAGATCGTGCACGCCGCCGAGGACGAGCGCGGGCAGCGGGGCCAATGTGGGCAGCGCGGCCGATTCGTCGTGCAGCTCCAGGGCTTTCAGGAATTTCACGATCGTCGCCACCGACGTCTGATCGATCATCGCGGTGGTGAACCGGGACAGCGTCGGGCTCACCTCCCCGTGGAACGAGCTGACGTGCAAGAACGGCGTGATCAGACCACGCGCGGTGACCCGCCCCACCTGCGCCAGCGCGGGTGAGGCCAGCGTGACCGCGCGGAAGCCGTCGATGGCCGGATTGCGCAGCAGCTGAGCCACTCCCGCGGAGCTGACCTCCGCCGCCGCGGTCGACAGCAGCGCCACCGCGCGCACCCGGTCGGCGAACAGCTTGGGGAACTGCGCCGCCGCGGCCAGGACCGCCATGCCGCCCATGGAATGTCCGACCAGCATGATCGGCCCGCGCGGCGCGCACTCCTCGATCACCGCGACCAGGTCGCGGCCCAGTTGCGGCACGGTGCAGCTCTCGGTGCTCGGCGTCCTGGATCGGCCGTGGCCGCGCTGGTCGAAGAACAGCAGGCGGACCTTGCCGCCCCAGAGTCGTTCCAGATCGCGGCGCTGAAAGTGCCACGCCGCCATGGTGTTACAGAATCCGTGCACGAAAACGACCGTGGCCGTGGGCTTTTCGCCGGAGCATTCGCGCACCGCCAGCGTCACTCCGTCGTCGGCGGTGACGGTACGCGCCGGGTCGCGATCGAGCAGGGCGAAGTCCTCGTCGCGCAGTTCGTCGCGGCGGGCGGGCCAGCTCACGGCCGCACCCATCCGGCGCAGCGCGTGCGCGCCCGCCAGGCCGCCGAGCACCCCGGCGGTCGCGATGCCGCCGCGGCGCATGGTGGTCCGGAACCTGCGTGAGCGTCGCGTATTCATCCCCTGTCCCCTTGCCGCGTTCCCACATAGCGTCGCACGACCCGGCCGCGAGGGAAACAGACGACCTCGTAGTTGATGGTGCCGAGGATGTCGGCCCAGTGCTGGGGGTGGGGATCGCCGGGGCCGAAGAGGATCGCGGTGTCGCCCTGGCGGACTCCGGCCGGATTGTCGCCGAGGTCGATGACGAACTGGTCCATGGAGATCCGGCCGATGCTCGGGTAGGTGTGCTCGCCGATGCGAATCCGCATGCGCCCGCCCAGATTTCGCGGCACCCCGTCGGCGTAGCCCGCGGGGACGAGGGCGACGGTGGTGTCGCGCGGGGCGATCCACTGGTGGCCGTAGGAGACGCCCTCGCCCGCGGCGACCTGTTTCACCAGGATGATGCTGGCGCGGAAGGTCATGGCCGGGCGCAGGCCGAAGTCGGAGACGGCGGGGACGGGTGAGAGGCCGTAGACGGCGATGCCGGGGCGGACCATGTCGAAGGCGAGGTCCGGGCGGGTGAGGGTGGCGGGGGAATTGGCGAGGTGGACCAGTTCGGGTTGCAGCCGATGGTGTTTCGCGGTGGCGATGGCGTCGAGGAATCGGTTGCGTTGCAGGTCGATCGACGGGTGGCCGGGTTCGTCGGCGCAGGCCAGATGGGAGAACATGGCGCGGAAGCGAACGGCGCGCTCGGACACCAGGTTTCGCAGTAGCTCCAGCACGACCGGGTATTCGGTGGGTGAGACACCGTTGCGGTTCATGCCGGTGTCGAGTTTGAGCGAGACCGTGGCCGGGCGGCCGAGAGCTCGCGCGGCCTGTTCGATCGCCCGCAGTTGGGCCGCGGAGGAGACGCCGAGTTCGATGTCCTCGGCGATGGCGGCGGCATAATCGGCGTCGCGGGTGTTGAGCCAGCTCAGGATCGGGGCGGTGATGCCCGCGCGCCGCAGCGCCAGGGCCTCGCCGATATTGGTGACGCCGAGTTCGGCGGCGCCCGCGGCCAGCGCGGCACGGGCGACCGGGACCGCGCCGTGGTTGTACCCGTCGGCCTTCACGACCGCCATGACCGCGGCGTCGCCCGCGTGCTCGCGCAGGACGCGCACGTTGTGGGCGATGGCGTCCAGGTCGACGACGGTCTCCACCTGCGGGTCGGCGCTACTCACGATTACCGATCCTGCCACTTCCGCTTGCTTGGAGTGCACTCCAGGTGAGTAGCGTGGCCGGTGGAGATTCATCCGACTGGAAAGAGGGACACATGAGCAAGGTCTGGTTCATCACCGGTGTGTCGCGCGGATTCGGGCGCGAGTGGACGCTGGCCGCCCTCGAGCGCGGGGATCGCGTCGCCGGAACCGCCCGTGACCTCGGCACCGTCGAGGACGTGGCGGCGAAGTACCCCGACACCTTCCTCCCCCTGCGGCTCGACGTCACCGACCGCGACGCCGACTTCGCGGCGGTGCGACAGGCCGCCGAGCACTTCGGCCGCCTCGACGTCGTCGTGAACAACGCCGGTTACGGCCATTTCGGCATGATCGAGGAACTGACCGAGGACGAGGTCCGCGCCCAGTTCGAGACCAATGTCTTCGGCGCGCTGTGGGTCACCCAGGCCGCCCTGCCGATCCTGCGCGCCCAGGGCAGCGGCCACATCCTCCAGGTCTCGAGCATCGGTGGCATCAGCGCCTTCCCCAACCTCGGCGCGTACCACGCCTCGAAGTGGGCCCTGGAAGGCTTCTCCCAGAGCCTCGCCCAGGAGGTCGCGCCCTTCGGCATCCACGTCACCCTCATCGAACCCGGCGGCTTCAGCACCCGACTGGTCCGGCCCCAGCTCCCGCCACAGCACCGAGAACCCCGCCTACGCCGAAGTCCGCGAGGCCCGCAACCGCACCCGCGCCGCCGCCCGCCCCGGCGACCCCACCGCCTCGGCCCGAGCCATCCTCACCATCGTCGACACCCCCGAACCTCCCCTCCGCCTCTTCCTCGGCGAGGCCCCCCTGAAGATCGCCACCGCCGACTACGAATCCCGCCTGGAGACCTGGCGCAAATGGGAGTCCCTCTCCCTCGCCGCCCAAGGCTGACACCCCCAGGCCCGGCACCCCAGCCGCACCCTTTATCCGCATCCGCACCCCTTTCCGGGCTCTGAAAGGGGTGCGGATCGGAACAAAGGGTGCGGCTGTGTTTGTGGGCGTTGGGGGTGTGGGGGTTTAGAAGGCTTGGGCTCGCAGGGTTTGGATGGCTGGGGGGATGTGGTGGAGGAGGGGGGTGGCGGAGATGGGGGCGCCGGGGCCGGGGTGGGCGTGGGCGGCGAGGTTGGCCGCGAGGGAGTGGGCTCGGGCGGCGGAGGCGGCGGCGATCGCAGGGGTGTGGCCCGCGGCGAGGAGGGCGCCGATCATGCCGGAGAGGATGTCGCCCGCGCCCGCGGTGGCGGACCAGGAGCCGCCTGCCTCGTTGACCAGGACCTGGCCGTTGGGGGAGGCGACGAGGGTCGCTCGGCCCTTGAGGAGGACCGTCACCTGCCAGGTTTCGGCGAGGTGGCGAACCGAGGCCACGCGGTCGGGGGTCGGGGGTTGGCCGGTGAGGCGGGCGAATTCGCCCGCGTGGGGAGTGAGGATCGTGGGGGCGGGGCGGTTGGTGACCAGGGTGGGGTCGGCCGCCAGGAGGGTCAGGCCGTCGGCGTCGACGACGACCGGGAGATCGGTGGCGAGGATTTCGGAGAGGCGGTCGCGGGCCGTGTCGTCGGTGCCCGCGCCGGGACCGAAGACCCAGGACTGCACTCGACCGGTCTTCGAAACATCCTCCGCGGCAATGACTTCCGGGAAGTGTGCGAGCACGTCCCCGGCCCCCGTTCCCGCGTAACGAACCATGCCGGAGGTGGCGGCCACCGCACCGCCGGTGCACAGGACCGCCGCGCCGGGGTAGGCCGCGCTGCCCGCGCAGACGCCGGTGACGCCCTGGCTGTACTTGTCGTCGTGCGGGCCGGGTACGGGCCAGTGGGCGCCGACGGCGGACGGTTCGAGGGCGGCGAGGTTCGGCTCGGGCAGCCGCAGGCCGATGGGTACGAGTTCGATACGGCCACACCACGGGGCGGCCAGGGCGTGCACGGGCTTGTAGGCGCCGAACGCCACCGTCACATCGGCGCGCAGGGCGGGCCCGTCCACCGCACCGGTGTCGGGATCGACTCCGCTGGGCAGATCGGCCGACACGATCGGAACCGCAACCGCCGCAACGAGTTCCGCGGCGCGCGGCCGCAACGGTCCGTGACCCGAGATGCCCACGATCCCATCGACGACCAGATCCGGATCACCCAGATCATCCCGCACCCGTCCCCCGGCGCGCCGCAATGCCGCGAGCCCCTCGGCATGCGCCCGCTCCGGCGACAACAACACCGCCGACACCGCCACCCCGCGCCGCCGCAACATCGACCCGGCCCACAACGCGTCCCCACCGTTGTCCCCCGACCCCACGAGCAGCGTCACCGACCGCCCCGCCACTCCCCCGGTCCGCTCCCGCAGCTCCCCCGCGACCACATCCGCCAGCCCATACGCCGCCCGCCGCATCGGCATCCCCGCCGGAACCCGCTCGAACAGCTCCGCCTCCGCGGCCCGTACCTCATCCGCGGTGAAGTAACCCCGCACCCGCATCACTCGCCTCCTCGAAGAGACCGCCCGTGCTCGCAGACTACCGCTGTGCCGTTGGCGCAACCGGTTGTGGAAGTGTGCATCCGAAGGACGTTTCCGCCGCGCTCGGTCTACGGGCTCACGCGGCCTGCGGCCCCGGCCTCATCCATCCTTTCGGGCCCACCACGCTCCGGCCGCACCACTCGTCGGTGGTACCACCACGCCACCATCCGTCGGCCGCGCGCACTCATCCGGAACATCGTCGATACCGCCCTGCTCCGACCGCGTCCCGTCACGGGAGCACGATCCACCACCACGCTCCGGCCGCGCCCGCTCGTCGGGGCGCCGGGGACACCACCCCTCCGCTCCGGCCACCCTCACTCATCGGAACGCCGTCACACCCGCCGCGCTCCCAACCGTTCGCTCGTCGGGCCACCATTCACTCCACCGTCCGGCGAAGCGGCGGAGAGCGCGGGCGACATTCGCGAACACCCCACCCGACCGAGCACACCGGACCGCACCCCACAACCCTTATTCGCCCCCGTCTAGGGTGAGCACCATGTCGATCGGCGCTCACCGCGGAACAGCCAGGCACATCGGGATCGGACTCGGGGTGGTCGCCGCGGTATTGACGATGGCCGGATGTGGTTCGGACACAAAGACTTCCGCCCCGGTGTCCTCGACCACCGTGACGACCACCGCCTCGGACGCCCCGGCGGCACCCGCCAAACCCACCACCCTCACCGTCTCCGTCGACGACATGAAATTCACCCCCGCCACCCTCACCGCGAAGGTCGGCGACACCGTCACCTGGAAGTTCTCCGACAAATCCCCGCACGCGGTGCAGGGCATCGGCGACGCGGCCATGGGCATCAACAGCCCCATCACCGGCCACGGCGAATGGAGCTACACCTTCACCGTCCCGGGCACCTACCGCTACCTGTGCCCGCTGCACCCGGACATGCGCGGCACGATCACGGTCCAATAACCCACGCCCCCAACGTTTCCCCAACCCAGCCGCACCCTTTGCATGGATCCGCAGCCGGGGCAACGGCACCGG